>DATIMM010000214.1:0-5928 GCA_035475295.1 Bryobacteraceae bacterium | reverse complement strand
GTGTCGAAGTGGTCGCGGCGGTCCCCCATTAGATGCACGACGCGCACGAGCCCCCAGCCTTGCAGCTCGCGCAGACTGGTGCTTACGTTGGAGCGGGCGATGGAGAGAAGCGAGGCGATGTGCTCGGCGGTCAGGGGCACCGGCGAGAGGTACAGTAAAGCGTGAATCTGGGCGACGGAGCGGTTCAGGCCCCAACGGGTTCCCAGCTCACCCCAATGCAAGACGAACTTTTTCTGGCCGGCGGTTAAACTCGTCATGTCTGATATTTCTGTGTATTCAGAAATATCAGCACGCAGGGATCATTGTCAATTACCCACCGTGCTTGACATATCTGAACTGTACCGTTTAGTATTATTTTCGGAGGTGAGGCACCCGCATGATCCGCGTTGAGAACCTCACGAAGCGCTTTGGCAAGTTCACGGCCGTGGATGATATTTCATTCGAGGTATCGCCCGGCCAGATCTTTGCGTTTCTTGGACCGAACGGCGCCGGTAAGACGACCACCATCAAGATGCTGACCACGCTGCTGCAGCCTACCAGCGGCCGGCTAACGATCGACGGACTGGACCCGCGCGTCAGTTCACACGAAGTGCGGCGGCGATTCGGAATTGTGTTTCAGGACCCGAGCCTGGACGGCGAAATGACGGCGTACGAAAACATGGAGCTGCATGGGGTGTTTTACGGCGTGCCTCGCAAAGTCCGTGTAGAACGGACGGAGCAACTGCTTCGGCTGTTCGAGCTTTGGGAGCGACGGAAGGAACAGGTAAAGCTGTTTTCGGGAGGGATGAAGCGGCGGCTGGAGATTGCTCGGGGATTGCTACACACGCCGAAGATTCTATTTCTGGACGAGCCGACGTTGGGGCTCGATCCGCAAACGCGCAATCAGCTTTGGACACACGTGAAGAGCCTGAATCAGACGGAAGGCGTCACGGTGTTTTTGACGACGCACTACATGGACGAGGCGGACCGGGTGGCACAGCGCATTGCGGTGATAGACCACGGAAAGATTGTGGCGCAGGGCTCGCCGCAAGAGTTGAAGAAGCAGACGGCGACCGAATCCTTAGAAGAGGCATTCCTGGCGCTGACGGGCTCGACGATTCGCGATGAAGCGGCGAGTTCGGCGGATCAATTGAGGCAGATGGCAAAGATGTGGAGCAACCGGCGATGAGCGTGATTTATATTCTTTGGCTGCGGGAACTGCGGCGCTATGTGCGGTCGCGCGCACAGATTGTGGCTTCGCTGGGGCAGCCCGTGATGTACCTGGTGGCGCTTGGGTTCGGCCTCGGGCCGGTGTTTCAGAAGGCCGGGCAAGGGAGCTACGTGCAATTTATTGCGCCGGGAGTGATCGCAATGACTATTCTGTTCAGCTCTGTTTTCTCGGGAATGGGGCTATTGTGGGACCGACAATTTGGATTCTTGAAAGAAACGATGGTAGCGCCTGTCCCGCGTGTTCAGGTGATGTTGGGGCGAGTATTAGGAACCGCTACCGTCGCAGTACTACAAGGCCTGCTGGTGGTACTTGTTTGTTTCATCGCCGGATTTCGGGCAGTGAACATCCAGATGATTCCCCTGGCTTTGCTGTTTATGCTGTTGACCGCATCTGTGTTTGCGGCTGTGGGGACGGCGATCGGGTCCGTGCTTCAGAACATGCAGGGATTTCAGTTGATCATGAACTTTTTGGTCATGCCGCTGTTCTTTCTTTCTGGCGCGTTGTTTCCGTTGAATAGTTTGCCGAAGGCGCTCGGCGTGGTGACGAGTCTCGATCCGCTCGCCTATGGAGTGGATGCGCTGCGGGCTTCGCTCGCGGGGATTTCGCATTTCGGGATGATTACCGACCTTACGGTGCTGGTCTCAGTGGGAGCCGTGATGCTTTTTGTGAGCAGTTATCTGTTTTCGAAGATCGAAGCCTAACGATGCCGCGAACGCGCAGCCGAAGCGCACACCAAAAAGTTCTGGACGCAGCTATCGCCTTACTGGCGGAACGGGGTGTCGATGGCACGAGCATGGATGCGATTGCGGAGACTTCCGGCGTCAGCAAAGCGACCATCTATAAGCACTGGAAGGACAAAGATCAGCTGTTGCTGGAGGTGATGGCGGAACTGAGCGGCCTGCATGCCAGGCCCACTTTCAGTTCGGGCGATACGCGGGCCGATATGGTGGCCGTGCTCTCCTATCAGCCCCAGGAGCGACGGGATCTGCGGGAGCGGATTACGCCTCACTTCGTCGCGTATGGGGCACGCAATCCTACGTTTGGCGATATCTGGCGAAACAAGGTGATGGAACCGCCGCGCCGGGAACTGAAGGCTCTGCTTACGTCGGGCATTAAGAAAGGTGAGTTTCCCCCTTCATTGGATCTGGAATTATCGCTGTGCCTGCTTCTTGGGCCGCTCCTTTATCGCTACATCTTTCGAAAGAAGTCCAGCGAGGATGTCCGGCCTTTGGCGGAAGGCGTGGTGGAGGCGTTTTGGCTAGCGTACGGGAAGAAGACATCTGCCGCTAAGTAGCAGTGTCATTCCAGGAAGAGTACTGATTTTTGATAGTTGTAAAAGGATTGTGAAAGTTTATAAGAAAGGGTTTGGCCACCCGAAAATCCACATACAATGCTAACTGACCGCAGGTAGTTATTCGGAAGGAGCATTGCATGTTATCCCGTTCAATCTTTATAGGCGTGGCGAGTATTTGCTGCGCGGCCCAGGTGTGGGGCGATTCATTAGGAGCCTATAAGCAAACTAATCTGGTTTCTAACATTCCGGGACTCGCCGTCAATACGGACGCGAATCTAGTGAATCCCTGGGGGATATCAGAGAGCGGCGCCTCGCCGTTCTGGGTTTCTGACAACGGCGCCGGAGTAGCCACGCTATACAACAGCGCTGGAACCCCGCAATCGCTAGTGGTTACCATTCCGAATCCAGGGGGCGGGAGTTCAGCTCCGACCGGCCAACTGTTCAACGGCACCGGCAAGTTCAACGCCGACAACTTCATATTTGCGACGGAGAATGGAACCATTGCCGGATGGCGTGGAGCCCTGGGGACCAATGCGGAGACGCTTTTTAATAGCTCCAGCAGCGGTGCTGTTTACAAGGGAGTTGCATTGACAACGAACGCACAGGGAAGCTATATCCTCGCAGCCGATTTTCACAACAACAGCGTTGACGTTTTTCCGAGCACTGGAGCCGGGGCGCTTCCTGGCAAGTTTACCGATCCAACGCTGCCGGCCGGGTATGCGCCGTTCAATGTACAAAACATCAATGGCCAAGTGTTTGTCACCTATGCCAAGCAGGGAACCGGGGCGGACGAGGAGGCGGGAGCAGGGCTCGGGTTTGTGAGCGTGTTCGATACGAACGGCAACTTTGTCAGGCGGATCGCTTCGAATGGAGCGTTGGATGCTCCCTGGGGACTTGCGATTGCGCCGTCGAGTTGGGGTTCGCTTACCGGCGACCTGCTGGTGGGTAACTTCGGCGACGGGACGATCAATGCTTATACGCTAAACGGGACCTTTGTGGGAACGCTAGGCGGCTTAGATGGAAATCCGCTGATGAATGATGGGCTTTGGGGGCTTACGTTTGGTAACGGCGGCAATGGCGGCAGTGTGGATTCGCTGTATCTGACGGCCGGTTTGAACGGGGAGGCCGATGGACTGTTTGCGCGGCTGGATCCAACGCCAGAGCCAGGAACCTTCGCGCTGTTGGGACTGGGGCTGTCGGGATTTTTCGTGTACCGCTCCAGGCGCCGGGCTTAGGACTTCTGGCCGTAGTAGGCGTTGGCTCCGTGCTTGCGGAGGAAATGCTTATCTCGGAGAACGTCTGAAATTTCGGCGGCATCGGCTCGGATAGTGAGGGTTAAGAATGCCATGTGGGCCAGTTCTTCCACCACAGTGGCAGTGTGCGCGGCGTCGGTCACGGTCGGCCCCCAGCAAAAGGGCGCGTGACCGGCGACGAGCACGGCAGGCGTGACAAGGGGATCCAGGTTTTTAAATCGTTCGATGATGACGTGGCCGGTATTGAGTTCGTATTCGGATTCGATCTCATGAGGTTTCATTGGAGCGGTGACGGGGATCGCTCCACGGAAATAATCAGCGTGGGTAGTGCCGAGACAGGGGATCTCGGTCGCAGCCTGCGCCCACGCGGTGGCATAGCGCGAGTGGGTGTGGACGACTCCGTTTACGCCCTCGAAGGCGCGATACAACGCCAGATGCGTCGGGAGATCGGACGACGGGCGGAGGTTGCCTTCGACGATCTTGCCCTGGAGATCCGTAATGACGAGATCTCCCGGGGTGAGTTTGTCGTAGGGGACCCCGCTCGGCTTGATGGCTACCAAACCGCTGGCGCGATCGAAGCCGCTGGCGTTTCCAAAAGTGAAGATGACGAGCCCACGGCGGACGAGTTCCTGGTTGGCTTCAAAGACCTCTTCTCTGAGTTGCTTTAAATTCGTGTTCATGATTATGCTGCCTTCGACTGTCTTGCTTCCGCAGCGATGGTGCGCAGCTCCGGGAGGACATCGCCTACCTGGATTGATTCAGAGTTTCTGCTTCCGAAACCGAAATAGAGCCGGCGGTAGAAGGTAAAGAGTTGCTGGTAGGTTGCGACGCTTTCCGGTTGGGGATTGTAGACTTTGTGTGGCGGGCACAGGGCGTTTTGCGCCGCCTCAATGGTGGGGAAGGCTTTCGCCGCGAGAAAGGCGAAGATAGCCGAGCCAAGGCTGGTGACGTCGCCCTGGGGCACGAGAATGGGCTTATTCAGGACGTTGGCGTAGACCTGATTCAGCATGTCGTTTTTCTTCGGAATGCCGCCACCGTTGATGACGCGCCGGATGGGAACGCCGTGCTCTTCCATGCGCTCCAGAATGACGCGGGTGTGAAAGGCGGTTCCTTCGATGGCGGCGAAGAGTTCGTCCGCGGCCGTGCTGGTGAGATGCCAGCCGAGCGTCATGCCGCCCAATTCGGGATTCACTAAGACAGTGCGGTCGCCGTTGTCCCAGGTGAAGCGCAGGAGGCCGGTCTGCCCTGCCCGGTAGCCGGTGATTTCCTGTGACAGTTCGCCAACCGTGGAACCGGCGCGGCGGGCGATGGCTTCAAAAATGTCGCCCACGGCGGAGAGTCCGGCCTCGATGCCGGTCAGTGCGGGGTCGACGGAGCCGGGGACGACACCGCAGACACCAGGCACCAGAGTTTCCGCGTCGTTCAGGCCGATGATGCAGGTTGAGGTGCCGATGACGTTCACCATGTCACCGAGTTTGACGCCGGCCGCAATGGCATCCCAGTGCGCGTCGAAGGCCCCGACAGGAACGACAACGTCAGTGGTAAGACCCAGCTTTTCTGCCCATTCCTTTGTGAGCGTCCCGTAGATTTCGTCGGAGGTGGCGTAATGGCCCTGGAGCTTTTCTCGCACTCCCTTGAGAAGCGGGTCAACAGAGACGAGGAAGTCTTCCGGGGGAAGGCCACCCAGGGATTCGTTCCAGAGCCATTTGTGGCCCATGGCGCAGACGCTGCGTTTCGCTTCGGCGACGTCGCGAACTCCGCAGAGTGTGGCGGCAACGAAATCACAGTGCTCAAAGGCAGAGCCCAGCTGATCACGCTGGTCGGGATTGTGGCGGAGCCAGTGCAAGAGCTTTGAGAAGCCCCACTCGGAGGAGTAAACGCCGCCGGACCACTGGATTGCTTCAAGGCCTGCCTTATGAGCTTTTGCAGTAATCTCCGCAGCTTCGCGCCAGGCGCGGTGGTCGCACCAGAGATAGTATTCGCCGAGCGGCTGCAGGTTCCTGTCCACGGGAATGACGCTAGAACCGGTGGTATCGAGCGCCAATGCCTTAACCGCAGAGCCATGGACGCCCGCGTCTGCCAACGCTTTGCGTGTCGCCTCGGCGAGCGCGTTCATGTGGTCGGCGTGGCTTTGCGTGGCGTGGTCGGGATCGCTTCTTTTGCGATGGAGG
>DATIMM010000213.1:0-4695 GCA_035475295.1 Bryobacteraceae bacterium | reverse complement strand
CGCTGGCCGGCGTCGGCTTCCTCGCACTCAGTTGCAGCGGCCGCCGCATCGACCTTGACCACAGTAACAGAGGCTCCACTTCGAGCTGAACTTCCTTTGCCGACCGTCACGAACGTCTTGTGTGTGGTGTGGTATCGCGGGCATGCGGCCGGGGTTAGTTAGGCGGGCCGCCTCGGGCTGCCTCATCACTCGCATGCGACCCGCGTGAGGCGGTCGCCACGCTCGACTGAGCGGAGCTAACCAGGATTTCCATTGTTTACCTTTTCCATTGCTCGCGATTGTGACCCGTACCGGGATGAGTTCATTATTTTGCAGTCCACTCGTTGCGCGGATTGCAATATTCGGCTTCGGCCGCTATCGCGCTACGACAATTCGGAGTGGAACGCTGTTGGAGGTCGCGCCGTTATAGCGGCTTCCACCGTCGCCTCCATAAGTGGCTACGAGATTGTAGGATCCGATTGGGATTGCTGGGTTCCTTACAAGTCCAACTCCATTGTTCAGGGGCGCGACGCCGTAAATCTTTAGTCCGTTTGTGACGTCGCTGATCGTAATGCTGCCGGTTGGCACAGGGCCGCCTGCATAGCTTACCCTTGCCCTGAACGTAACGGTGCTGCCGGCGACAGCTATGCTAGGAGCCACCGTCAATACCACGGTTGGCGTCACCAAACCGGTAACTGTCTGGACCAAAACAGGCGACAAGCTTGCTGCAAAGTTCGCGCCGCCGCCGTAGCCGGCTGTAACATTGTGGGTTCCGGAAGCGAGCGTGGAGACCCTGAGTGCGGCGACGCCGCCCGTGAGGGATGCTTTGCCGAGCACGCCCGTGCCGTCCAGAAATCTGACCATGCCGCTCGGCGATCCTCCTGAACTACTGCTCACAGCCGCCGTGAAAGTCACGACTTCGCCGAGCTTGGACGGATTCGGAGCGGAAGTCAGGACAGTTGTTGTGGAAGCCTTGTTCACTATCTGATTGACAGGCGATGAGGTCGCACCGGCGTGGGTCGCATCGCCACTGTATGTTCCGGTGATCGAATGAGAACCAACGGCCAGGTTCGGGTCGGTGAAGGACGCCACGCCGGACATTAGCGCGACACGCTGAAGAATTGTTTTGCGATCACGAAAGTCAACAAATCCGTTGGGCGGATTGCCGGTTGTAGTGAGCGTCGCCCTAATTAACACGCCCTGCCCGAAGCTCGCTGGATTGGGACTAGAGGTAACTACGACGGTGCTGGACAGCTTGGCCACGTTTTGTGTGAGCACCGGCGAACCGCTGCTCGCGAAGGTAGAATCGCCGTTGTACGTGGCGGTAATGGGGTTGCCGCCCGGCGGCAGTGACGATGTGCTATAGGTCGCCATGCTCCCGATGAGTCCCACCGTATCCAGAACAGCGCCGTTATTCCGGAAAGTCACGGAACCAGTTGGGACTCCAGACGATGCCGGAGTAACCGTTGCAACGAAGGTTACCAACTGCCCGTCGTTCGAAGGATTGGGAGACGATCGAAGCATGGTCGTCGTCGCTTCACTCTTCACGGTCTGGACGACGATGGAAGAAGCGCTCTTGCCGTGTACAGTGTCGCCGCTGTATGTCGCCGTCAACTTATGCGGTCCAACGGTCAACGAGCTTAAAGAGAAAGTGGCGATGCCTTTGTTCGGTGCCTGGAGAGGCACGTTAGCCAACATGTCGGTACCATCCTCGAAGGCGACGAAACCGGTTGGCGCGACTCCATCTCCGTTGGTAACTGTCGCCGTCAAGGTAATCTTCTGGCCCGCCGTGGAGGGATTCAATGATGAGGTGAGCGCAACAGTAGTGGGCGCCCGCTGCAACAGGGTTGCGGTATGTCCGGTCTTGGGTGTGGTGCTCGGACCCGCGGAGAAGGTTTTGGTTTGCGGATTGTAGATTTCCGTGCTTCCGAGGACAGTCTGAGTGGAGGAATCTGCCCCGCAGGCGAGCAGTACCGTGCCATTCAGCAGCAAGGTTGCGCTGTGGGAGGACCGGGCGGTGGTCATGCAACCGGCACTCCCGGGGCAGGCACCGCCCGAGAGCAGCGTGAAACTCTGTGTCTCGGGATTGTATAGCTCCGCACTGGCGAGAGGATTCCAGTTGGTGTCCTGTCCGCCAGCAATGAGGACCGTACCATCGGAAAGCAAGGTAGCGGTGTGATTGGATCTTCCCAGATTTAAGTTCCCGACGGCGGAGAACGTTCGAGTCCCCGGATTATACAGCTCAGCAGCGGCCGACGACGATCCAGTTACGTCAAAGCCGCCTGCAATCAGGACATGCCCATCTTTCAGCGGAGTTGACGTGTGGTTATAGACGGCGTGAACCAGGTTTCCGGCCATGGTGAAGCGGCCGGTATTCGGATCGTAGATCTCGGCCGTATCTGTTATGCCTGCCAGGCTTAGGTTCGGCCTCCCGCCGGCGACCAATACTTCTCCGTCAAAAAGCGTAGTAGAAGAATGGTAGCCGCGCATCACGGCCATGGAGCCGGTCGCCCTAAAGGTCCCGGTAGCAGGATCATAGAGCTCGGCCGTTGCAAGCGCCTCCCCTGAGCCTATTCCGTTGTTGTCGACGCCACCGGCCAGCAACACCGTTCCGTTTTGCAGCAATGCGGCTGTGTGAAGCCAACGGCTGTCAGTCATCATGCCGGCCGTTGCCGAGAACTGGCCGGTATCCGGATCGAACAGTTCGGCGGTCGCGGTAGCTGTATTGGGGGCGCTAGAGCCGCCGGCAACCAATAGTTCGCCCGACAAAAGCAAAGTAACTGTGTGGCCCGCTCTCGCGCTCTGCATTGCGGCCTCGAAGTCGAACTGACCCAATTGCGGGCTGTAGAGGTCGGCTATGTTTTCAATGCCACCTTGCGCGTCGTTGCCGCCGGTGAGCAGAACGCCGGTGTCGTTTGGTTGACCCACGGTCACACGAACCAGCAACGGGTTGACCTCCACGGACGGTGCGGCGAATTCGGGATTCGTATTCACATTGATCGAGGCAACTGTTCCCAGTGCAGTACCGGACGCAACATTTAACGTCAGGCGTGCCGATGAACTTCCTGAAGTCTGGCTCACCGTCAGCCATGGCGGAATATTTTTCACATCCCATGCGAGACCGAGACCACTGCTCGGATTCACTGCCGTAATTTCGAAAGTTCCACTTCCTCCGGGCGGAATAGACAGGCTGTTTAAGCTTGTTGTGAAAACGGGCGGAAAGATATTGATTTGAACGAAGAGGTCGATCTCGTCGGCTTGCGCGTCGTTAAAATGGTGCTGGAAATAATAGGTAGCTGGTTCATCCAGGGTGAATTGAAAGGAAGTGGTCCCTTCGGGAACCTGGAAAATACTGCCCTGATGGCTCAGGAACAGACCGATGGATGTCTCGGGCGGTTTTGTGAGGGCCCCCTCGTCTGTAAATGCCTCGTTCCAGCTACCCACACCCTTGGCGAGATCGCTCTGATCCGTAGTGATCACGGACAGTTGTTGCCAGGAAACCGAGTATCCCGCGGTCACACCGGGCCCGGTTGCGCTGATTGAGCCTCCGATACTAAAACTGGCATTCTCCGACGTGATCTGGTTCAGCGGACCGTGATCAAACAATACGGCTTGCGGATTGGTGGACATCGTAAAGACGCGCTGATGAGTCCACCATCCGCAAGTTCCGAAAAAAGGAGTACACCCTTGATAACTGGGTTGTGACTCTGGATCGGTTAAGACCATGTACCAGTCGTGTTCAAGGCTGATATCGTTCAAGCGAAAGACAGTAAGTGTGTTTTGAAAGAAATTGTCGTATTGATCCTTCTGGCTGAGTGTCGTCTGCTGCAACTCGGTCCAGGCTTGGGCAGGCGGCTCAGGGTCACCCACTAAAGATCCGGTTTCCTCGTTCTGCGCCAGACGCCGTTCCTTCTCGGCCCATCTTTCATACCTAGCCAAGTCCGCCCTGCCACTGGCAGCCATGGCTTTGGTTCCTAGCTGGTGAAACTCATGCAAGGCTCCGGTCCGGGCGGCTCGCGCCGCGACGACCTGATACACGGGCGCAGGTGCATTCAGATTCTGCAAGGCATTGAGGGAATTGCTCGCAGGCTTTCGCGAGTGGGAGCGAGTGAGGATTGCCCCACCAATACCCAGGAGACGCTGCAGATCTTCAGGCGTTCCGCCCACAATTCGAATGATGTCGCCTTGACGGAATGCCTCCCGCGCATTCGCTAAATCCTTCGACTCGGGATGGGAGAGCAGATCGAGGGTCCTTACGTCTTCGCCCGCATGCCTCCCGGGTGTCTGCGCCACAAGAGACGCGACAAGTATGCCAGCGAGCATTCCAATCCTGCCTAAACAACAGGCGTGCTTACCAAACATTGGCAGATCTCCTCTTTGCGTGTTGAACGCGGCCGGCCTGACCGCTCGCTTTCAGACCCTTCACGGACACCCAGGCGGCATCCAGAAAAGTGGCGTTTCGATTTTGCCTGCCGATCGCAATCTGGTCGCAGGCGAAAGTATTTATTCCGGTCGAATTCCCAGTGAACGTGTCCTGCTTCGATTCTGCGGCAGGACACGCGGCATTCGCCGCTCGGGTATCAGGGCGTGAGGAACCGGGGGATCTTCTGGGCTGCGAGGCAGCTGTCGTCGAAGCCGTTGGGTTGATCGAGGAAGTTCGCCATGATCGTCGCGAAGCAGGCCGGCGCCCAGCGCGACGCGCTGTGTCCGATGCCC
>DATIMM010000212.1:0-20634 GCA_035475295.1 Bryobacteraceae bacterium | reverse complement strand
GAATAGTGTTGCGGAGGCCGCACCGCCAAAACTGATCGTAATCATCCCGCCCGCTTCTCCGGCATACGTATATTGATCCACCTGATCAGCCGTAGTGATTGTTCCACTAAACCCACTTCCACAGCTCAACGCTGTTGCCGGGAGAGCGTGGTTAGCGAAGAGACTGAGAAGCAACACGATTCCCGGTGTTGCTTGTGAAAGACGAAGATTTCCCACGATACACCTCCTTGTGGGTCACGGTCGGTTGAACCGTGCTCGAGGACGGGAATTGCCGTCAGCGCTTCCGGATGTGTTCTTACCTCTCTCGATTTCCGGATCGCTAGACGGGGAATAGACAATGCTGCCATCCAAAAGATCCGCCTCAGCACTCTTACGAAAGAAACGAGGTTCGGCTTGCTTACCTTCTGAAAAGAAGGGCAGAACAGCGGGAAAGGACGCTGGTAAAGGGCGGGAGCAGAACTTCGGCGGCTTTCTCCCGAATCCGTCCCGTGGTGGGAAGATACTGTGCAGCCCATGCCACAGCCACCTACGACCAACAGCTCCTAACCGGAACCTATTAGCGGCTTAAACCTTATCACAAGAGGCGGATACGTACAAGGGAAATCACAGGATTGAGAAGCGCGATAGAAACATCGCTGTTTTGGGACTCACTTACCTACTTCACTGGCGACGAACGGGCAGAGACGGCGGCCATCCTGGACGAGCGGAAGAGATGCTCCTGCGAGGACATCCCTTTTTGTCCACGGTAGGCAACGCACCGATCCTCCGGCATCGAACGCGTGCTTGTTCTCCACCCTCAACGTCGTTCAGCGAGTGCGGCGATTCTCGTTTTTGCATCTACATTGATGCGCGCTGCGGTCCGGGTCGCCCCAGAGTTGCCACCAATCCGGGAAGTTTCAGAGGGATACAGAACGCGAAGTCGGCCTCGATCCACTAAACGACAGGTCGGTCCCCCTCCGCCTCAAACCGCTCGACCATACGGTTCCTTGGTGAAATTTGGCCATGTGGCTGAGATCCATCCTCTAGCGGGCCAGCCCCGCCGGTTCTGCCCAGACCGTCCTTCTCCCCTGCACACAAAACCCCAGTCATTCGAAAAACTCGAATTTTAAGTACCTGGAGAATCAATGAATTAGAATTCCGAAGCTCAGCCTATTGGGGTGGACATCGCCGGCTGCGCGAAGCGCTTTTTCATCCCTCGTTGCGGCGGACGCCTTAACCCGCCGTGGGGGAATCACAAACCACTCAAAAAAATTTTCAACCCAAGCCCTTAATAACTTACGCCCCTTTTCCCGTCCCAGAGCCCCCATCTCCCGCGCCCCGCCATGCTATCGTCAAGCGCCAACAAGGAGACCCGACAACCATGACCGCTCGCCAGCAACGCCGTCGCGCCGAACACAAAGCCCGCAAAGAAGCCAACAAAGCCGCACGCCAAACCGCTTCCGCGAACCTCGCCCACCCGAACGACCAACCCTCCGAAGCCCAGGACTTCTCCCCCGAACCCGACGCCCCCACCCGCACCCGCGCCGAAATCAACCGCCAAAACGCACAGCACTCCACCGGACCGCGGACCGAAGAAGGCAAAGCCACCTCCTCCTTGAACAACTTCCGCCACGGTCTCGCTGGCCGCTTCGTCGTCCTCGGCTGGGAAAACGCCGACATCTACTACGAACTCCTGCACGGCCTCCGTCTAGAACACCAACCCGAAACCACCACGGAGCATCTCCTCGTCGAGCGCATGGCCCAGCACCAATGGCTCTCCCAGCGCGCCGTCTTCCTCCAGGACATGTGTTTTCACATGAAGGTGCCGATGTGCGAACAGGAAAAACAGCTCGCCCTCTATCTCCGCTACGCCACCACCCATGACCGGGCCTTTCACAAATGCCTCAGCGACCTCCTCAAACTTCGCGCAGCCAAGCGCAAAGAAGCCGCTGGCTTCGAATCGCAAAAACGCCAGCAAGCCGCTGAAACCCGCAAGCAAGAGCTCCACGAAGCAAAATTGAGCGCCCTGAAAGCGAAATCCGAACAGCAAAATCGCCCCGCCGCGCCGCACGGCCGCGAAATTCCCGCACCCGTCTCCCTCCGCCCCTCCGCTGCAACCGTCAACTCTGCCGCAATTCATCCCGACACCGAGGAATCCCGGCTAGTACTTCAGGCCACTCCTGTTGCCCAGGCGGCCTGAGAGAACTACTAGCCTTAAACGTTAAAAAACTTACATGGAACACTGGACCTTGTTACGATGAGGTTTCCAGCACTTCTGCATCCAGTAGATCGAAATGACGCCACGTACCTCGTCCGGCATTCTTGCCGAGATCGTTCAACAAAAAAAACAAGAGCTGGCCGATCTGCATGCGAACGCTGAAGCTCTGGAGCAGGCCGCTTACGAGCGTGTGTCCCATGTGCGTTCCTTTGCCGCCGCTCTACGCCAGAAAACGCCTGCCGTGATCGCCGAAATAAAAAAGGCTTCCCCCAGTAAGGGACTTCTGCAGCCCAACTTTCATCCGGCCTTCATCGCCGGGGCCTATCAGGAAGGGGGCGCGGCCTGCCTCTCCGTGCTCACTGATAAGGAGTACTTCAGCGGCTCTCTCCAGGACCTCGAAGCCGCCCGCGCCGCGTCTACTCTTCCCGTTCTCCGCAAGGATTTTACGGTCGACCGCCTGCAGGTCTTCGAAGCCGCCGCTCATGGAGCCGACGCCATCCTTCTTATAGCGGCCATCCTCGACACGGAGCAACTGACCGCGTTTCGGGAGCTGGCCTCCTCGCTCTCCTTGGCCGCCCTCGTCGAAGTTCACAACGAAGAAGATTTGGCGAAGGCGATCGATTCTGGCGCCGAAATCATCGGCGTAAACAACCGCAACCTCGACACGTTTCAGGTCACCCTCGACACGTCCCTGCGCCTCAGCGAGCGCCTTCCCGCGGACGCCGTCCGTATCAGCGAAAGCGGCATCTTCAGCCGCGCCGATGTCGATATGCTCCTCAACGCTGGCTTCCATGGTTTCCTCATCGGCGAGTCCCTCATGAAATCTGAAAATCCCGCTTCCACATTGAAGACTCTAATCGGAGATGATTAAGGGAATGAGCCCGAGATCATCGGCTATCGATCGGAGACGTACATGACCGCACCCACCGACACCGGCATGGTCATTAAGATCTGTGGAATTACGAACGAGGAAGATGCCCGCCATTCCATCGAGCACGGCGCAAACGCCCTCGGCTTCAACTTTTATCCGAAGAGCCCGCGCTTCATCACGCCGGAACGCGCCCGCCAGATCGTCTCCGCGGTGAAGGGTTCGTATCGCAAAGTGGGCATTTTCGTGAATCCCACTCTCGAAGAACTCCGCCACGCCGGCGAAACCGTTCCGCTCGACACGCTGCAACTGCATGGCATGGTTCCGGATCTTCCCGCCGGATATCGAATCTGGCGCGCCGTGCCCGCCGATGCGCTTCCGAAGGAATCGGACCCGCGCGTCGAAGCCTATCTCATTGATACGCCCAGCGACCAGCATGGAGGCTCGGGCAAGACCTTCGATTGGTCTCTGGCCGCCGATTTCCCCCACCCGAAAATCCTCGCCGGAGGGTTGAACCAGTCGAACGTCGCCGATGCCATTCGGGCCTGCTCGCCCTGGGGCGTCGACGCATGCTCGCTTCTCGAAGCTCATCCCGGCAAAAAGGATCACGAGCAGATCCGCAACTTTCTGCGCGCTATCCTGGCCGTCTCCAATCAGGAGATCAATATATGAACTCCATCGAAACTATGCCGGGCCCCGGTGGCCACTTCGGCCCTTATGGCGGCCGCTATGTTCCCGAAGTCCTCATGTCGCCTATTGAGGAGCTGGAGCAGGCTTACCTTGCGGCCCGCACCGATCCCGCCTTCCAGACCGAGCTGGCCGACCTGCTGCATCACTATGCCGGGCGTCCCACTCCGCTGTATTTCGCCAAACGCCTCACCGAAACTCTCGGCGGAGCTCAAATCTGGCTGAAGCGTGAAGACCTGCTGCACACCGGCGCGCACAAAATTAATAACTGCCTGGGCCAGATCCTGCTCGCTCGTCGCATGGGCAAAACCCGCATCATCGCCGAAACCGGCGCGGGCCAGCACGGTGTCGCTACGGCCACCGTCTGCGCGCTCTTCGGTATGGAGTGCATCGTCTACATGGGCGAGGAGGACATGCGTCGCCAGCGCCTGAATGTCTTCCGTATGCGGCTCCTCGGTGCAAACGTCGTCGGCGTCGCCAACGGCAGCCGTACCCTCAAGGACGCCATCAGCGAAGCCATGCGCGATTGGGTCACCAACGTCGGCAACACGTACTACCTGCTCGGCTCGGCTCTCGGTTCTCATCCCTACCCCATGATGGTTCGCGACTTCCAGCGTGTCATCGGCGACGAAGCCCGCAGTCAGTCTCTCGAACAGATCGGGCGTCTGCCCGATGCCGTGTTCGCCTGTGTGGGCGGCGGCAGCAACGCTATCGGCATCTTCTATCCTTTTATTGGCGATGCCCCAGTACGTCTCATCGGCGTCGAAGCGGGTGGCCGTGGTAAACAACTCGGCGAACACGCCGCACGCTTCAGCGGAGGCTCCCCCGGCGTGCTGCAGGGAACCCTCAGCTATCTTCTTCAGGACGAGCAGGGACAGGTTGGTCTGACCCACTCCGTCTCCGCCGGTCTCGACTATGCTTCCGTCGGCCCGGAACACGCTTGGCTCCACGACGAGAAGCGCGCCGAGTATGTCTGCATTACGGACTCGGAAGCTCTCGAAGCCGCCAAAACTCTCGCCCGTACCGAAGGCATTATCCCGGCGCTCGAATCGTCGCATGCCGTCGCCGAAGCCCTCCGCCGCGCACCGTCGGAACCGAACGCCATCTACGTCGTCAACGTCTCCGGGCGCGGCGATAAGGACATCGATATCTATCGTGAAAACATGCCGGAGCTGGATTCGTGACCTACACGCCCACCACCACCCGGATCAGCCAGTTATTTGAAACCTGCAAGCGGGAAAATCGGAAAGCCTTCATCGCCTATCTCACCGGCGGAGACCCCACGCCTGCCCACACGCTCGATCTCGTCCTCGCTCTCGAACGTGGCGGCGCGGATCTCATCGAGCTTGGCGTTCCCTTCTCCGATCCCATCGCCGATGGTCCCGTCATCCAGCGCGCCTCGGAGCGCGCCCTTCGCGCGGGGACAACTCTAAGCGGCCTGCTCGATTCGGTTCGCGAAATCCGCCGCCGCTCAGAGATCCCTCTGCTCCTGTTCAGCTACATGAACCCTCTTTTGAAGTTTGGCTTCGAACGGTTGAGCAAGGAAGCATCCCTCGCGGGCATCGACGGCGTGCTCCTTACTGATCTTTGTGTCGAAGAGGCCGCCGACCCGGTCCGCCAACTGCGCAAGCACAATCTCGACACCGTGTTCCTCGCGGCTCCTTCCAGTTCTGAGCGCCGGCTTCGTCTCGTAGGAGAGCAGTCTTCCGGATTCGTTTACCTTGTCTCGCGCCTGGGCGTCACCGGTGAGCAGTCGTCTCTCTCCGATGCCGCTGCCCCGCTCGTGAACCGGATGCGGCAGTTGACCGGCTTGCCCGTCGCCCTCGGCTTCGGCATCGGCACGCCCCAACAGGTAGCCGAGGCAGCAAAACTGGTGGATGGCGTCGTCGTCGGCAGCGCCATCGTTCGCTTTATAGAAAACAATTCGACCGCGCCCGACCTCCCCGCTAAACTGGAAGCGTTTACCCGCACCCTTACTGCGCCCTTGAAACAGTCATGAGTACGTTCTCCCCTGACGATCTCACGCGTTGCCGCGTGGTCATCGATGAGCTCGACCGCCGCCTGATTGCTCTCCTGAACGAACGCACTGCCGTCGTCGAGGAAATCGGCCGCATTAAACAGGAATTGAATCTCGGTGTCTACGAGCCCAAGCGCGAAGATCAGGTTCTCGCCAATGTTCTCGCCCATAACAACGGCCCCCTTTCGCCCGATGCCGTAAAGCGCATCTTTGAACGCATCATGGACGAGATGAGAACGCTTCAAAAATTTAGGCTGGCCAGTAATCACCGGGATAGTCACTGAATATTTAAGCGAATGTCTACGTCATGTTAGTCGTAATGCAAGAGGGCGCTACCGAGGCCCAAACAGAATCGGTCATCAGCCGCCTGGTCGAAATGGGCTTCACGGTCCATCGCTCCAGTGGCGTCCGCCACACCGTTCTCGGCGGCGTTGGCCCCGTCGAGGACTTCGATCCCGCCAGCTTCGAAGCGCTGGACGGAGTGAAAGAGTGCCACCGGATCATCTCGCCCTACAAGCTCGCCAGCCGCCACTTCAAACCGCAGGGCTCGGTGATCAAGATCGGCGATGTGGAAATCGGCGGCCCCAAAGTCATCTCCATGGCCGGCCCGTGCAGCGTGGAAAGTGAAGATGGAATCGAACTCGCCGCGAAGATCGTCTCTTCGGCCGGCGCTCAGGTCATCCGCGGCGGGGCTTTCAAACCGCGCAGCTCTCCTTATAGCTTTCAGGGAATGGGCGAGCGCGGGCTGCAGATCATGCGCGCTGCCGCCGATCGCCACCGTTTGCTCGTGATCAGCGAGGTGATGGATCAAACCCAGATTCCTTTGCTCGTCGAGTACTCCGACATCCTGCAGGTGGGCGCGCGCAACATGCAGAACTTCAACCTGCTGCGCGAACTAGGGAAAATTCGCAAGCCGGTCCTTCTGAAGCGCGGCATCGCCGCAACCATCGAAGAGCTGCTGCTTTCCGCTGAATACATCATGTCCGGCGGCAACTACGAAGTCATTCTCTGCGAGCGCGGCATTCGCACTTTTGAAACCGCCACGCGCAACACCATGGATGTTTCCGCCATTCCGGTGCTCAAGCGCTTGACTCATCTGCCCGTAGTGGCCGATCCCTCGCACGGGACCGGCAAACGCGATTATGTTGTTCCCATGGCGCGGGCGGCCGTCGCCGCCGGGGCCGACGGACTGTTGGTCGAAGTTCATCACGATCCCGATCGCGCCGTGAGCGACGGCGCGCAAACGCTGCGGCCCGAACAGTTCGCCGATATGATGCAGCAGGTCCGCCGCATCGCGGCCGCTATCGAACGCTCGGCTTGACGTGACAGAAGAAAAGAAAATAAAAAGCGTTTCGATTGTTGGTGTTGGCCTGATCGGCGGTTCCTTCGCGCTGGCTCTTCGGGCTGCTGGGTTTAACGGGGAAATCACGGGAGTCAGCTCGCCTCCGGCCATTGAGGCAGGCATCGCGACCGGCGCAATCGCGCGCGGAGTATCGCTCGAAGAAGCCGCCGCGACCGCCGATGTTCTGTACCTCGCGCAGCCCGTCAGCCAGATTCTTCAGACCATCAAAAAATTGTGCAGTCTTGCCAAAAATGACTGCCTCATCACCGATGCCGGAAGCGCCAAATCTGAAATCGCGCGCCAGGCAGCCGAGTGTCTTTCTCCATCTGTCTTCCTCGGTGGCCACCCCATGGCGGGCAAGGAGCAGCGCGGCGCCGAAGCTGCCGATGCGAACCTGTTTCGCGGACGGCCCTACGTGCTGTGTCCCACGGGCGCTGAAAGATCGCCATTCGAAAAAGACTTCCGTGCATGGCTCGCAATGATCGGCGCCGATGTCCTCGACATGTCGCCGGAGGCTCACGATTCCACCGTCGCGCTCACGTCTCATCTGCCGCAGCTCTTGTCGACTGCGTTGGCCGAAACTTTGGCGAAGTCCGGAAATCCGCATCTGACAAAAGTCTTCGGCCCCGGGCTAATCGACATGACGCGCCTCGCTCTAAGCTCTCCCGATCTTTGGTTGAGCATCCTGACCACCAACAAGGTGCCCGTCGCGACCGCTCTCGACGAGTTCATAGAGGTGCTTACCGGGATACGCGACACGCTTGACACGGAAGATCTGCGTACGCACTTCCGGATCGCCTCCGAATACTCCTCGAAGCTCCGTAAGCTATCTTTCACTAACTAGATTTTCCTCTAGTTGACTACTTATATTGACCTTTCTTGGTTGGTTTACCGTAAGTAAGTGCATATAATCGGAAGGAAAGAAAGGCCAAAACCGTGACATCTCTCGTAAATGCGGTTCGAGGGGCTTTACTTTCTTCTCCTGAAGTAACCCGCCTAGCTTCTTTGCGCCGCACGACCTCTTTATTTTCCCAAGGCCAACCGGCTGACGCGCTTTATTTTCTGGAAGACGGACTAATTAAGCTCACTCGGACCAACCAAAATACAAACCGGGTCATTCTCGCAATTCTCGGACCCGGTGAACTGTTAGGTGATGAAGCATTAGGTCAAAGTGCGGGTATTCACCAATGTGATGCTGAAGTACTTACCACGGCCTCTCTCTGGCGCATTCCCCGTGATTTCCTGGCTCGCGCAATCAGCAATGACCCGGAACTCGCAGCCTCGCTGCTCGATCGCCTATTAGAACACAAGCACGTCCTGGCCCGCAAAGTCGAGCTACTTTGCTTGCACGATGTAGAATACCGTATTCTCTATTACCTTACGGAGCTTTCCTCACTCGTCCAACCTTCCGAGCTCGACGGGGGCCATCAACTTCCTCTCACCCAGGCGGAGCTGGCCGATCTTATCGGCGCTACTCGTGAGACCACCTCGACCACGCTGAACCAATTGGAGCGCCGGGGCCTAGTAAGACTCTCCCGGCGGCTGTTGACAATTCCTTCGATCCCGGACCTTCGCGAATCGATCGATCACAAAAAATCGAGCTTTCGCGTGAACGTTCCCGTGCCCGATCCGCCTATCACTGTCGCGGCAAACAGTAGTATGTAGAGCCTCGATACAAGTACTTTTTCGCCCACTGCCTGGAATCTGTCTGGCGGTTTGTAGCTGTGTTTAGCTTGCTGCCCTTGCGTCAATCTGCTAAAGTGAATTGCAGATTTTCCGATGTTAGCTGGTTGTATTCTTGCGAGCCCGACCAATCACCTGGAGGGCGTCGCTCTCCTGGCGAGTAATTCGAGCGAACGAGTTTCACCTCGCATCTAAAACAGGAGTTAGTAGTGAGAGAAAAAGGTGTAGTGAAATGGTTTAATGCCGCTAAGGGTTATGGATTTATCCAGCGCTCTAACGGCGATGATGTCTTCGTCCACTTCTCGGCGATCCAGATGAATGGGTATCGCACGCTGGAAGAGGGCCTGGAGGTTGAGTTCGAGGTGAAGCGTGGCCCTAAAGGCCTGCAGGCTGAGAACGTCGGCAAGCCGTAAGGATAACCAGCTTATAAATTTGGGCCGCCATCCTGTCTCAGGATTGGCGGCCTTTCTGTTTAGCAAGCGACTTGATGAGATCTACCCCGTGCTGAATCTCTCGCCGGCGCTGATCCCCTTCCACGCCCTCACGCTCCACCACCAGCAGGCCCGTGTACCCGATGTCTTTCAGTTTCGCCACGAAATCTTGCATCCCGACGCTCCCCTGTCCCAGCGGCCGTTCCATGCCGAGCAATTCTGGTTTGTCGCGCAGCGGCCAGTCCCCATCTTTGCAGTGGACCGAAATCACGTACTCCCGCAGGGCCTCTAGCGCTTCCAAAGGATCTCCGGTGCCGTACATGATCATGTTGGCCGGGTCAAAATTCACCCGGAGATTCTTCCGGTCGACATCCGCAATGAATTGCAGCAGGACTTTCGAAGGCTCCTGCCCGGTTTCCATCGTGAAGTATTGGCCGTGCTGATGGCAGTGATTGCACACGTCGCGAACGACCTTCACCATTTCGCCGTAAATCGGATTCTGATGATCCTCCGGGATGAATCCCACGTGGCAGGCCACGCTTCTGACGCCGAGTTTTGAAGCGAAGTCGGCGACTGCCTTGGTTCGTTCCACTCGCTCCTTTCGAGTCCTGGCCGGCACGAACCCTACCGTATCGATCACGGTCGCAAAACTGGCATAATCTTCGCCGTCGTAGCTGCAGAAAACGGCGCCGATCTGAAACTCGTCCCCTTCGAGCGCCCGCAGCCACTCCGAATCCTTTCCGGCGAGTGCGTAGTCACCGGGAATTCCCAGGTGCCCCGCATTCACGCCGAAGCTTTTCACCTCATCGAGTGTTTCCCGGGCGCCGTTCCGCGCCCAAAACATTACTCCTGGTTCAAGAACTTGTGTATCTTCCATCGTGTCCTTTCTTAGAATACGTGGCCGCCGTTGTATTGTCAGAAGGAGACATGCGTTACAGACGATTGGGATCAACAAATCTCCAGGTGAGCGAGATAGGCTACGGAGCCTGGGGCATCGGCGGCAATCAATGGCTGGGAGGCCGTGACGACGAATCACAGCGGGCCCTTCAGCGCGCGTTCGAGCTTGGCCTGAACTTTATCGACACCGCGCTTGCCTATGGCGACGGCCACAGCGAAAAGCTGGTGGGACAAGCCGTAAAAAGCGCGCCGAACCGCATCTACATCGCCACGAAAATTCCGCCTAAAAACCGGGTGTGGCCGGCATCGCCCTCGACGCCGATTTCCCAGGTTTTTCCCTACAGCTATATCATCGAATCCACCGAGGAAAGCCTGAAGAACCTAGGCATAGAACAGATCGATCTGCAGCAGTATCACGTCTGGGATGACGCCTGGGTCAACACCGACGAGTGGCGCAGAGCGATCGAGGATCTGACGAAAGCGGGAAAAGTTCGCTATTTCGGCGTTTCCATCTCCGATCACAATCCAGACTCGGCGCTGGAAGTAGTGAAGACGGGCATGATCGACACGGTACAGGTGATCTACAACATCTTCGACCAGACACCGGAAAAGCATCTGTTTCCGTTGTGCCAGGAGCGACAGATCGGAGTACTGGCCCGCGTTCCGCTGGACGAAGGGGGACTCACCGGCACCATCACGGAACAAACCACGTTTGAACCGGGCGAGTTTCGCGATTCCTACTTTCGGGGGGATCGCAAGCGCCAGGTGGTAGAGCATGTAGAAGCCCTAAAGAAAGACTTGGGTGAACGGAATGCCAGTCTGCCGCAGATCGCTCTTCAGTTCTGCCTTTCCCATCCGGCGGTCAGTACCGTTATCCCCGGCATGCGTCGGATATCGACGGTGGAAAGCAGCTGTGCCGTGTCGGATTTCGGCAAATTAGACGGTGAGACGCTGGCCATGTTGAAGCGCCACGCCTGGACCCGGAACTTTTACGACTGAGGGCATCACCAAACGCGACAGGCGTTTTCACGAACCATTTGTTGCCCTGCCTTGCAGCCGAAAGCCGAGCCGAACTGGGGCAGGTTCGAAACTACGCCATTGATGCGATACTCGACCGGAGAGTGCGGGTCGGTAAGCGCGTGAACGCGCTTGCTCTCCGGTCGTTCATCGCCGCAGGCCCATTGGGCCATGCCGACAAAGAACCGCTGATCGGGAGTCAGGCCCTCGATAGGCTTTAAGTTCTGCCCCTCGGTGGCATGTTGCCACGCGATATAGGCCAGCAGTGTACCGCCCAGATCGGCAACATCCTCGCCGAGCGTCAGGCTGCTATTAATCTTGATGTCATCGACGATTGTGTAATGGGCGTATTGGTTGCGTACACAAGCTATGCGCTGTTCGAAGTTTTTCGCGTCGGTGTCGGTCCACCAATCTTTCAAATTGCCCGCCGCGTCGAACTGCCGGCCCTCGTCGTCGAAGCCATGCGTCAACTCGTGCCCAATGGTCGATCCGGTATTGCCGTAGTTAGGCGCGGCATCCATCTTAGGGTCGAAGAGCGGCGGCTGCAGCACGCCCGCGGGGAAGTTGATGTCGTTCATCTGCGGGTCGTAATACGCATTCACGGTGGGAGGGGTCATATCCCACTCCTGCCGGTCTACCGGTTTGCCGATCTTGTTTAAATCCCGCTGCTCCTCAAAGTGTGAAGCGCGCTCGACATTGCCGAGAAAGTCGTCGGGCTTGATCTCCACAGAGCTGTAGTCACGCCACTTGTCGGGATAGCCGATCTTGTTGACAACCGCGTGCAGCTTCTCCAGCGCCCGCTGCCTGGTCGCCTCGCTCATCCAGGTGAGACCTTTGATGTCCTGGCCCATCTCGGCTTCAATCTGCTGTGTCATCTGCAGGGCGTCTTCCTTCGTCTGCGGAGAGAACGTCTTAGCGACAAAGACCTGACCTAATGCTTCGCCGAGATTGTGATCCACGAGTCGCGTGCACTTCTTCCAGCGGGGCGGCAGTTGTGTGACACCGGTCAGGTAATGGCCATAGAAGTTGAAGTGCTCCTGAACAAAATTGGACGACAGATACGGTGCCGCAGCATGTACGGTATGCCAGCGGAGGTACGCTTTCCATGCGGCCAGGTTTCGCTGGCGCAGTTGCTGGTTCATTTGGTCGTAAAATTTGGGCTGAGTGATGTTCACGATTTGAAACTGCGGCGCGCGAACGCCAGCGAAATACTTGTCCCAGTCGAATTGTGGGACCATTTGGCTCAGCTGTTCGCGTGTTACTTTGTGTTTCAAGTTGTAGGGATCACGCATCTGCACTCGCGTGAGAGAGGCCTGCGCAAGCGCAGTCTCAATCTGCATCACCGTTTGCGCATCAGCCTCCGCGTCCGGAGCGGATTCGCCGATCAGGCCCAGCATTGTCCGAATGTGGGCCACATAGTGCTGCCGTATCTCCTGAGATTTTGCGTCGGTTTTCGTGTAGTAGTCACGGTCGGGCAGACCCAGACCGCCCGCTCCGGCGAAGGCAATCACCTGAGAAGAGTTATCGAAATCCTGATTCGACCCGAATCCGAACAGCATTCCGGATTCAAACCCGTTGGCGTGCTCAGCGGCGATGAACGCAGCGATGTCGCCGGTTGAACTCAGTTTTGCGATTTGTTCCAGAGCCGGGCCGATTGGCTTTGCTCCCGCGCGCTCGATGGAAGGCTCGTCCATGCAGGAGTGAAAGAAATCGCCGATTTTCTGTTCATTCGGGGTGCGCAAAGACGAAGGCTGTGCCGCCGCTTCCAAGATGCTCCATAGCAGCCGCTGGTTTTCATTCGCCAGTTTGGAATATACGTCCCAACGGGCTTGGTCCGGCGGGATGGGATTCATTTTGTTCCAGTTGCCGCAAGCATATTGGTAAAAGTTTGTGCATGGATCAGCGGTTCTATCCATGAACTTGGTGTCGAGACTTGGCGTGTACGGCAGTGTAGTAAGCGGCTTGTCCTGAGCAACGGCCAGAGCCACAGTGGCAAGCCAAAGGAGCGGCAGACGGCGCATGAGATTGATTGTGCCAAACATAGACTTAGGTAATGCTCTTCCACCGACACGACGGATCGCACGGTATAAAACGGAGTGTCATGGCAAGGTGGGTCTTTAGAGTTTCGCTGATCGTGCTGGCAGCGTGGGCATCTTTGGCGCAGCCTGGCAAACCCGCCTCAGAGCCACTGCGGGTGGGCATCGCAGGCTCGGAGCCTTTTGTGGTCGACAAGGGCAACGGACTTGAGGGGGTTTCAGTCGAGATTTGGCAGGCCATCGCGGCGCAGACCGGAATCCGGTATCGTTTTCGACGCTACAACAGTGTTCCCGATGCTCTTTCAGCGCTCACATCGGGCTCGCTCGATGCTGTCGTCGGTCCGGTGAGCGTCACGGCCAGCCGGGTAAAAGACGTTCGGTTTTCGCAGCCTTACTTTCAATCAAGTCTGTCCATTCTGTCCGGAACAGAAAATCCCTCGATATGGCAAAGAATACGGCCTTTCTTCAGCCCTTCTTTCTTCGTCGCCATCACGGTGCTCGTTCTGGTCCTGGCGCTCGTCGGCACACTGATCTGGTTGGCCGAGAGACGAGTATCGGAGGTCGAGTTCCCGCGCCAGCCGGGTCCGGGGATCGCAAACGGAATTTGGCTGGCCATTGTGACGATGACCACCGTGGGCTATGGCGACCGCACTCCGAAGACCTTTCTAGGACGCCTTGTGACGAGCGCCTGGATGATTGTGTCATTGATCACGGCCACCTCCTTGATCGCAGGAATCGCGAGCACGCTCACGTTGACGGGATTACGCGGCAGTGAGATCTCCACTGCCGAGCAATTGAAGGGAAAAAGGGTTGCTGTGGAGCCCAACACTCCCGGGGAGCTCTTTGCGAAGGGATACGGCGCTCACCTGGTACACGTATCTTCGATCGAGCAGGGCTACAGTCTGATCAGTAAACACCAGGCGGATGCGATGGTATTCGACAGGCCACAGCTTCTCTACTTCCGAACCCAGCAGCACGATCCGGCCGAATCGGTCTCCAAGGCCGAGTACCGCCATCAGGCATATTCGTTTGCTTTTTCTTCATCGTCGCCAGTTGTGCATGAGGTGAACGTCAACCTTTTGCGGCTGGAGGAGTCGGGAAGAGTGGACCGGATCGTAAAGGAGTGGTTGGGCGACGAGGCCGAGAACTGAGAGTGTTTATCTGAAGAATCCTATTCCGAACAGCGGAATCGCGGAATCGGACGGCTTTTCTTTCCCTCGGTAGCTACTCGTTAGACTGCGCGCGAAGCCAGGCGAGATACTTGTCCGATACTGCCATCAGAGGAACGGCAAAAATCTCCGGAGTATCGTAGCTGTGAAGTTCCGTGATGCGCTTTTGCACGTCGGGATAGCGATTCTGCGTGGTCTTTATGAGCAGTTGAACCTCTTCCGCTTCCGTGATTTCACCTTGCCAACGATAGATGCTTTGAACGCTGGTGATAATGTTGGCACAGGCGGCTAAGCGATTTTCGACCACGTCCCGAGCGATACGGCGAGCCTCCTCCTGGTTTTCACAAGTGCAAAAGATGAGAATTCCTTCCGTCATAACGAACTACTTTTCGCTGGACCTTTCGCCTAATCAAGTTTATAAAGATAGGTAGGATTCCCCCAAGGTGTTACGCAATTTTCTACGTCCGCTTGCCGCCGTCGCCGCGCTAGCCGGGCTCTCCGCTTACGCAACCATCATGCTCAAAGGACCGCAGGGCATTGCGGCGCTGCAGGAGAAGCGCCATGAGGTGCGGATGCTTGAAGAGCAGAATGCCGATCTGCAGCGTGACATCGATGCCAAGAAGCTGCGGATTGAGCGGCTGAAGCATGACAAGGACACGCAAGAGCTGGAAGTGCGTAAGCGTCTGAAGATGGATCACCAAGGCGATACCGTGTTCGTGCTTCCGGAAAACTCCACCCATTCCACCGCCCGCGAGGCGCGGTAAACCCCGCTCGGTTACCGGCTTTCGCGCTCTGTGATTTTCAACGTTCGATCGGCTGGCGTCTCGCCCAGGGTTTGAACGACGCCGCTCGGCCAGCGCACCTCCACCTTATCCGCGCGTGCTGCTTCCCCCAGTCCGAAGTGCAACGTAAACGAGTTCTGCGAGTAATAACTGCCTCCGCTCATGACCTCGTCGATCCGGCTGCGGCCCCCGGCGGTCACGATGACTCTGGCGCCGATTCCGCTGCGGTTCGATTTAGTACCAGTGAGCAGTACGTTCAGGTAATGGCCCTGTGGACCGCTGTTCTTCAGCAGACTGGGCGTAGAGTTCATGTTGACGATGAGGATTTCGGGGCGGCCATCCCCATCGAGGTCGCCCACGGCCAGCCCCCGCGCCGGACGGGACACCTGAAAGGCCGGTCCCGCCAAAGAAGAAACATCCTTAAACTTGCCGGTTCCCTCGTTGCGATACAGGATGGTGGGCTGGAGGTAGGTATCGCCCAGCTGTTTGCCTTCCACTTCCGGATAGACGTGCCCGTTGGCGACGACCAGGTCACGCCAGCCATCGTCGTCGACATCGACAAAGGCAGTACCCCATCCGAGAAACTGCCGCGCGCCGAGCCCGGCTTCCCGCGAGACATCCGTAAAAAACTTGCCGTCGTCGTTATGAAACAGGGAGGTAAGGTCTCCGGAAAAGTTTGTCTTGGCGATATCGAGAAGCCCGTCGCCGTCGTAGTCCGCGACAGCCACGCCCATACCGGCTTGCAACGCGCCATCGAAGTTGTACGCGACACCCGCCTCGACGCCCCGCTCCTCAAACGTGCCGTTGTGGAGGTTGTGGAACAGGAGACTGGGCGTCATGTCGCAGGCCACATAAATGTCGGGCCAGCCGTCGTTGTCAAAATCGGCCGAGACGACCCCCAGACCATAGCGGCCGCCGGGCTTCAGAATGCCCGCAGGCTCCGAGACATCAGTGAACGTGCCGTTGCCGTTGTTGTGATAGAGAACGTTGCGGGCCAGCGGCAACCCGCGAGGGCCGCACATCACCGGAATGCCCTTCCATTCGCAAAAACCGCTCTGGCCGGGGTGCGGCGTTTTGTCGAGATTGAGGTCGACGTAATTTGCGACGAACAGGTCCAGTTTGCCGTCGCGGTCGTAATCGACAAACGAGCAGCCCGACCCGTAGCGCGTGCCGGTGACGGGCAATTTGGCCTTTTCGGTCGCGTCTTCGAAGGTCCCGTCGCCACGGTTGCGATAAAGAACGTTGTGGCCGTAGTAGGTGACCAGAAGATCGGGATGGCCGTCGTTATCGTAGTCGCCGACGCAGACGCCTTGCCCCCAGCCCTCCTGCTTTAACCCGGCTTTGGCTGCCACGTCGGTGAAATGGCCGTTCCCGTCGTTGTGATAGAGCTGAGGAAGTCCGTGGCCGTCGGGCTGGTTTTTCAGACGGGTGCCGTTGGCGATGAAAATGTCGTTCCGGCCGTCCCCGTCGTAATCAAAAATGGCAGCGCCGTTCCCGGTGGTTTCAAGGATGTAGTCCTTGCGAAGCAGCCCGCCGTAGATGTTCTTACCGGTGAGTCCGGAGCCAGGAGCTATGTCGTGGAAGTTCGCGCGAAAGCCGGGTGCAACGGAGGCCGCGCCGACGACCAGCAGCGGCAGCAACCAGAAAACGGCAAGACCCCTCATCGCGGCTATTATAGGCCGCAGGAAATTGCGAGCTTTAGGAGGCTCGCAAAACGCCTAGTACGTGTGAAAGCGCTGACACCCGGGTTGTGGGTAGTCCAAAAGTATGATATGTTCAACTCCAGCTTCACAAATCTACACTCCATGAGGAGGGGGGAACTATGCTTCGTTGGCGTAGTCTCGTTTACATACTATTCTCAATGCTCCTAATCAGCTCTGCCGCGTTTGCGCAGCGCGATTTAGGAACAATCACCGGTACAGTCACCGACCCTCAGGGCGCGGCTGTGCCAAATGCCCAAGTCACCATCACTGAAGGTGCCACGGGCCTCACTTATCAAGCCCAAACCGACCAGTCCGGAACGTATAGCCGTCCGGCGTTGAAACCGGGCACATACTCGGTGGACGTCTCAGCGCCGGGATTCCAGAAGGCGGTACAGAATAACATCAACGTGGACCCGAGCAGCCGCGTGGCAGTCAACCTCACATTGACAGTGGGCGCAGCATCGCAGACGATCGAAGTAACCTCGGCCGCGCCGCTGCTGCAGACAGAAAACGTAGCATCGGGCGCAACGATTAGTCCCACGGTGGCAACTTCGCTCCCGCTGGGCGGTCAGCGCCAGGTTAACTTTTTGGCGCGTTTATCGCCGGGGGTTGTACCGGCCGAACAGGGAGCGCGCGATTCCAACGGCGGCGGCTTTTCCGCCAACGGCGTGCGGTCGAACGGCCAGAACAATTACCTGCTGAACGGAGTCGATAACAACGTCAACGTGATCGACTTCCTTAATCAGAATTCTTCGGTCATCAATCCTTCCATTGAGGCTATCGGCGCCGTTCAGGTGCTCACAACGGGCACGAACGCCGAGTATGGCCGCGGGGCAGGCGGTGTGCTCGACATGAATATCAAATCCGGCACCAATCAGTTCCATGGAGTGATATTTGAAGTCTTGCAGAACGAGAAGTTCAACGCGAACAGCTGGGAAAATAATTGGGCTGGCAAGCCGCGCAATTCGGCGAAACAGAACCAGTTTGGCGGCACGCTCGGCGGCCCGATCATTAAGGACAAATTGTTCTTCTTCGCGGATTATCAGGGCACCCGGCTCGCGACCGCAGGTGGAACGGTGTTGGGTTTAGGTTATGGTGGAACCCGCACAATTCCGACTCCGGCGCAAACCCACGGGGATTTCTCGGCGCTGCTCGGTCCGCAGATCGGCACGGATGCGCTGGGCCGGCCTATTTTGCAGAATCAAATATATGATCCGGCGACCACCCGTACCGTGAATGGAACGCTTGTTCGCGATCCATTTCCTGGCAACATTATTCCGTCGAATCGATTTGATCCGGCGGCTGCCAAGCTACTTAGCATGTTCCCGGCCCCGAATCTGCCATACGCCAACGGCAACTATCCCCAGAACGACTATTTCGTATCAACCCCTGGGGCCCTTACGACGGATCAAGGCGATGCACGGGTCGACTACCGGCTGTCCGATAAAGACAGCTTGTTCGGAAGTTTAAGCTGGTCCAATACGCTGAAGACAAATGCACCGCCCTTCGCGGGAGCGCTGGACGGCGAGACGTTCAATGGGACTGGCGAGACGGACCTGGGACGTAACGCACAGATCGGTTACACCAGAACGTGGACACCGTCGCTGCTGACGGAGACTCGCATTGGCTTTAGCCGCCTGGTGACTTCGCGCACGCTGGCGAACACGGGTACCGACGTGTTCAAGGCCTTAGGGGTTGGCGGTTTCGATCCCACGGCAAACAGTGGCGGCGGGTTGATGCAGATCGGTGCCGGCCGATACACGCAGTTCGCCGGCAACGACTGGCTACCAACCACGGAGTACAACAATGTTTGGGACTTCATTCAAAACGTGGCGGTGACTGCCGGTAGCCATTCGCTGAAGTTCGGCTTTGAATTCCGTCCGATCGCTTTCCCGTTCTATCAGTTCCCGTATCCCAACGGTGAAATGAACGTGGGCCTAAATGAGACAGCAGTGCCTTTGACAACCAAAGATGTCGGAGGCAAGACCGGAACATTCAATACCGATACCGGTGACGAAATCGCATCGTTCCTGTTGGGAAGCCTCAGCGACGGGCGGATATCGACTACAAATTTCATCTCTACACAGAAACTAGGGATGGCCTGGTATGCACAAGATGACTGGAAGGTGACGCCAAAGTTAACATTGAATCTGGGATTGCGGTACGAGCTGTTTTCGCCGATCGATGAGAAGTTCGGACGTCAGTCCAACTTTGTTTACGACACGCAGACGCTGGTAATCCCGAAAGGGCGGAACCAGGACACGCCATTGCCCCCCGGGTTTACTACACAGTTTCCGAATGTAAAGGTGTCACGCGGGGAGACCAGCAGCTATCTAATTCCCTGGGACAAGACGAACATTGGACCCCGCCTTGGTCTTGCGTACAATGTACGGCCCAAGACTGTAGTTAGACTCTCGTATGGCATTTATTACGGCGGCGAAGAGAACCAGGGTGGCAACCCGCAGCGCGGGGAGTCAGCGCCGTTCAACTACTCTCCACAACTTACCCGGCCGGGCAACGTAGGAACATTTGATCCCAATCCCTACTTCAACAATGGGGCGCCGACAGGGCAGTTTACGGCAGGATTCCCGGCGAATGTGTTCGGAATCCCTGCTCAATTGCAAATGCGCGAGATTTACCCCGATTTCCGGAACAGCATGGTACAGAAGTGGACCCTAGCAGTCCAGCAGGAGTTGCCGGGACAGATGGCTTTAACGGCCAGCTATGACGGCAATCATCAGTCTCACCAATTGCTGCAACCCGACCCGAATGCATGCCCGAATTTTGCAACCACAAATTCAAAAATCACATGCAACACGATCCGGCCCTATCCGGACCTGGGCGGCGTCTCGGGAACGGCTTCGTTCGGCTTCGGTAATTACGATGCAGGAACGTTGCAGTTGCAAAAGCGGATGACCAACGGGCTTCAATTTATGGGGGCCTACACTTACGGACACGCGCTTGCCAACTCCGGCACGACGCTGAGCGGTTCTAGCGGCTTTTACTACAAAGACAACAGAAACATCAGCACGTCCTATTCCAACGCCGCTTGGGACATTCGGCACAATTTTACGCTCGCCTTCAACTACCAAGTGCCGTTTGGAAAAGGCAAGGCTTACGGAGCCCACATGAATCCGGTTTTCCAAGCGATTCTCGGGAACTGGGAGGCCAATGGAATTGCTTCGTTCCGCACCGGCCAGCCGTTCACGGTACGCTCCAACGGCTGCCAGGGCGTATGGAGTGGCTGTTCGCCTGACTTGAAGGTCGTCACAGATCCTAATTCTGCTCCCGTGAACCCCGTCCCAGATCCTAATGCTGCTCCCAAAAACGGACGCAGTCCCGCCGAGTGGTTCGATACGTCGAACTTCGCGGCCCCGGCGCCACTCACTCAAGGCAATCTAGGACTTCAGACGAACTATGGACCGCCGACCCGAACAGTGGACTTCTCGTTGGCCAAAGAATTCCTCCTGACGGAGCGGTTCCGCCTGCAGTTCCGTACAGAAACCGTGAACCTCGCGAATACACCGCAGTTCAGTCTTCCCGATAATAATCGTCAAGACGCAAACTTCGGAAGAATCACGCAGACGCAATCGGGAGCCGAACGGCACATTCAATTCCAGTTGCGGTTGAGCTTCTAGTTCTTAAGACCAATCACTCCTACAAAGGGCGGACCGGCAGAGATGCTGATCCGCCCTTTTCCTTTTGGCAGTAGCGCACTAAGGGCGTCCTGACCAGTTCGTTAGAATGCCTATGAGTATCGCGTGTTCGCTGTCATCCTTACCCTCCTCGTAGCTGCTACCCAAGC
>DATIMM010000211.1:0-8766 GCA_035475295.1 Bryobacteraceae bacterium | reverse complement strand
CGGTTTATCATCGGGACGGCGCTCCGCTGAGCTACCGGTGGGGCCTGTATGCGGGAAACAGGCTGTATCCGCAAGTTCGCCGCATCTATTTCGACCACTTTCGGCAACAGATCTTCGGCGAAACACAGGATCGCTTGTTGCAGTTTCTGCGCAATCTGCCAGCGAATCCGGGACCGGCCTATGGTGAAACATACAACGACTTGAAGGCTTACCTGATTACCACCTCCCATCACGAGAAGAGTACCCAGGATTTTCTTGCACCCGTCCTCTTGAGCACCTGGAGCGCCAATCGCAGTGTTGATCCGGAGCGGCTTCAGTTGGCTCAAAATCAATTTGTTTTCTACAGCGAGGAACTGAAAACCGCAAATCCTTTCTCCAGCGAAGGAGACGGAGCGGCGGTGGAGCGTGCGCGCCGGTACCTGTCTCAGTTTGCCGGCTTCGAGCGGGTCTATCAGGCGATGTTGACCGATGCCGCAAAGACGAGCGGAGCGCTCAACTTCAACCGCAAGTTCCCTGGCTCGGCCGAAGTGGTAGTCGACGCGGCCGAAATTACCGGTCCGTTTACAAAAACAGGTTGGGATTTCATGAGCAAGGCCATGCAAAGCCCGGACCGTTACTTCAACGGAGAACAGTGGGTGCTTGGTAACCAGAGCGTGGCGACCAATCTCGATTATTCAAAGTTGACGCAGGACCTGCGGCAGCGCTATCAGTCGGATTTCGCCAGCCAGTGGCTCGCCTATCTGAAAGGGGCCAGCGTCGTCAGGTACGGGAGCCTGAAGGATGCCGCGCGCAAGCTGAATGTCCTTTCAGGAAATCAGTCGCCGCTACTCGCGTTATTCTGGCTGGCTTCGCAAAACACCAGCGTGGACGATCCGCAGGTCGCGAAGATTTTTCAGCCAGTGCAGGCAGTGGTGCCACCGGCTAGTGTGGATCGCTATGTGGCTCCGTCGAACCAGAATTACATGAACGCCTTGGTAACCCTGCAAAGTTCGCTCGACGCCTTGAGCAATCAGCCGGAGGGAAACGATGCCGCTGCCCAACAGACGCTGACAAACGCGAGCGCGGCTTCCGTTGCCGCCCGCCAACTTGCACAAGGGTTTCGCCTGGATCCGCAAACTCACGTGGACACGATTGCGCAGAAGCTGCTGGAAGATCCCATTACATATGCAGAAGCGCTGTTGCGCAATTTGGGACCGGCCGAACTGAATGCGAAAGGTAAAGGATTCTGTACGCAACTTCGTCAGCTAACAAGCAAGTATCCCTTCAATCCGAGCGCTACCACGGACGCTACGTTGTATGAGGTAAACAATATCTTCAGCAAACCCAACGGCGCCCTTTGGGCTTTTTACCAGTCGAGCCTGCAAAAGCTTTTGACCAAACAGGGGAACGCATATGTCCCGGCAGCAGGCGGAACCATCACCCTCACGCCTGCGTTCGTCAGCTTTTTCAATCAGGCGGCTGCCTTTTCCGACAGCTTGTATGCGAACGGTTCGCAGGACCCGCGCATCACTTACATGCTGAAGCCCGTGGCCACGGAAGGAATCGGAAATCTCGGTTTGCAAATCGACGGCCAGACCTTGAACTATTCGGGTGGACCCGCGACACCGAAGGACTTTGCCTGGCAAGCCTCCGGGCCACACGAGGCTAAGGCGACGGTACAGTTCGGATCAGGGCCGGATCTCACGTGGTCCAGTAACGACGGGCTTTGGGCCGTGTTTCGCTTCTTTGGCAAAGCCGACCGCCGTCAGCCCACACCGAATGGAGAACTGCTGGAGTGGACCATCCGGATCGGAAGAGAAGCCGTGACGCTGCCAGGAAATAAGCCACTGACAGTGCGCCTGGAGTTGAGTATGCCGGCCGGATCGCCTCCCGTCTTTCAAAGGGGATTCCTCTCCCGTCTTTCGTGTGTATCGCAGGTAGCGAGATAAACGGCACGTTTCGGCACTGTTATTCTATTGACCGAAATCACGATGGAGTTTCAGGTAGGCGATACGATCAACGGCTACCAGGTGCTAGGCGTCCTTGGTAGGGGCGGCATGGGAAAGGTGTTTCGCGTGCAAAACGTGCTTTCCAGCCGGGTGGAGGCCATGAAGGTGATCCGGCCGGAACTGGAAGCAGACGCGGGCTTCGCCGATCGATTTCTGCGGGAAATTGTGCTGCACGCAAAGCTCGACCATCGCAACATCGTGCGGTTCTACACGGCTTTTCGCGCGGAGAATCGTATCTGCATGATTATGGAGTGTGCAGAGGGAATCTCGCTCCACGACAGGCTGCGCGAAGGGCCGATTGAGCCAGTGGAAGCAAGCCTCTATATCGACCAGGTTCTATCCGCTTTGTCCTATGCTCACCGGGTTGGTGTGATCCATCGGGATATAAAGCCTGCCAACATCATTCTTTCTCCTGACCGGGTCGCCAAGCTCACGGATTTCGGCATCGCCAAAGCCGCTGGAGTTTCCAAACTTACGGCCACGGGCATGGCCTTAGGATCTCTTTACTACATATCTCCCGAGCAGGTGAGGAATAGCAACATCGATGCCCGCTCGGATATTTATTCGCTCGGTGTTACGTTTTACGAAGCCGTGACAGGGAAGCGGCCAATTGAAGGCGACACGGAGTACTCGATCATGAATGGGCATCTGGAGCGCATCCCCATTGCTCCAGGGGAACTAAATCCCAACGTGCCTCCCGCCGTTTCGTCGATCATCATGAAAGCCCTCGCAAAGAATCCGGCGGAACGGTTTCCGTCGGCCGAGGATTTTCAGGCCGCCGTGCGCAATTCCGGCACTTTCAATACGGAGATGGCAAGCATCGGTCCTCCGAAGGCGAGCGAACTTCCCGCCTACGTAGCGCCCAGGCCCGCGGTGGATACGGTTCAGCTTGAGAAGTTGCAGGCCCGGCTTTCTCCCTTCGTGGGGCCGATCGCGAAAATCCTGGTTTCCCAGGCAGCAGCGCACCATCTGGAATATTCGCGGATCTGCGCGAGTCTCGCCGAGCATATACCCGGACAGCGCGAACGTGAGGCTTTTCTGAGATCCTGCAAGTCCGATTCGCAATCGTTCCAGACGAGCGGAGTAACTCGCACGGCCACCCCTCCGCCGACGCAGCCGCGCACCACTAACTTCGAGACTCTGAACCCGCAGGACCTGCAATCCATCAAGCAGAAGCTAGCCGCCTACATTGGACCGATTGCAAGCGTCCTCGTAGACCGCACGGCGCGACGAACCCATTCCAGAAGAGAGTTATGCGAAACGCTGGCAAGAGAGATCCCGGGGGAACGGGATCGCTCGGCGTTTCTTTCTTCTGTCCGCTAATCGGGAGCTTACCCCTGGTTTTCCAGCATTCGCAATGCTTGAATCAGGCTGACCCTCATGCGGTTGAAAGACGCTACCAGAATAGAGATTTCGTCTCTGCCGGTGACCTCCATTTCCGGCGCATCCAGATTCCCCCGGCTTACTTGGTCAGCAATTCGGGACAGGCGGGATGCGGGCCGGACGATCATGAAATAGAGCAGTATGTTTAAGAGCACCAAGCCCACAAAAAAGATTCCGACGAGATAAATCATAAGCCGTCGAAATTCTTGGTCGGCCATGTTAATCGGCAGCGTCATAGGAACCGAAACAATCTGAGCGCCGGCCACATCTCCCATCTTCCAGCCGAAACCGTTGTCATTGCCGTAGCGCCGAACGAGCGATACAGGAGCGGTTCTGGCCTCGCCGTGGCATTGAAGGCACCCCTGCCCTACCGAGATCGGATGAGCCACGAACAACATCTTTCCGGTCGGAGTGTCGCGCACGTTCGAGAGCTCGCGCAGGTGAGGATTATTTCGAAAGGTGTTGATGATGTCAGCTTCCCAATCGACTGCCCTGTCACGAGGGTTGGTGGGATTGAGAGCGGCCTCTTTGTAGGAGTAGTCGTTATAGGCGCCCTTGCTGATTTGTCGTAATCCATTGAAGCTCTCAGTAGCGGCATAGAACGGAATAGTTTCGGGTATGAAGAGCCGGCTATGCTGCGCTACGAGATCGTGCTGGAGCAGCGGAGCCACATGGGCTTCGGTATAGCTCCTTGCCGCGCTCATCGTGTCGATCATCAACGTTGCTTGCTGGGTCACCAGGTCACGGGCGTCCTGCTGCAAGAACCCATAGGACAGGTAGCCGACGATGCCAAGCCCCACGCCAAAAACCAGGATGAACAACAAACTAAATTTCGTTAATAGCTTCACGTCTCACCATCTCCTCGGGGTCGCGGCCGTGTGAATGCGCCTCAACTACTCAGTTGCCGCTCAAATATTTAATCTCGCTTATCTTAACCCAACTTTGCGGAAATCGGGGCTTGCCTTTAAGGTGCGCAATTGTGTTAACGTTTTGAGCGGGAGCGCGAGTCGCCCGAACCCCATCAACTGTGTATAAGGAGAAACGAGTGTCCAGCTTTCCTAACAAGATGCCGGAGAAGTTCGCAGCTGAAATCCTGGAAGCGAATGAGCATGCCTCGACGACACCATACGACGACCCCCTGGCGCTGGGACCGTTTGTCGCCGGAACCGAGGGATTCAGAAAGTTTGTGACTTCGGGTAAGACGTTCAAGTGGGTGTTCACCAAGCGAAATGGAGTTCAGGGAGAAGTTACTACGCTCGCCGTTGTCGGGAGCCAGCTAAAGCATTCGGTAGCAGCGGGTGCCATCCCCGTGGTAACTGCCGGCAGCGGACTTTTTTGGGCGAACGGTCGAATCGCGAAGCTCAACAACGATACCGGTCATTATCAGACCTCCGTGGAAAGTCTGGAACTAGTCAGACAGGCGTGGATGGATACCGGCCTCGTGGACGCAGTCGAGTTCAAAGAGCGCATCGATTATCAGGCGGTGTTGTTAGGCGCGGGCAAGAAAAAGAAGGGTTGGTTTTGACGTACCTGCTGTAGCGCATCCGTTGCAACGGACACCCCGCCCAGTATAATCGGCATTCATATGTTGGAGGCTTTCGGCCTTTCTGACCAAGGCTGTGTTCGTGCGAATAACGAGGATTACTTCATTGTCGACGGGTCGGCCGGAATCTTCGTTTTGGCGGACGGCATGGGCGGCGAACGAGCCGGCGAATGTGCTTCCCGTCTCAGCGCGGAGATGATCTACCACTATCTTCTGGAGACCTCGGGAGCACCCAACTACTCCGACATCGGCACGATTGAACACGGCTTTCAGGCGGTGAATACGGCCGTGCGCCATGCCGCCCACGAGAATGCGGAATTGCAGGGCATGGGCACTACCCTGGTGGTCGCCAGAGTGGTGGAGGGAAACCGCTTACAGGTCGGAAGCGTGGGCGACAGTCGGGCCTACCTTGTTTCTGGCGGACTTCTTAGCCTATTGACAGAGGACCAGACCTGGGTTCGGGAAATTGGTCGCCCTCTTGGCCTCACCGAGGACGAACTTCGACACCATCCTATGAAGCACGTTCTCACTATGGCGATGGGCACGCCGCAGGAGCTGAGAGTTCATTCGTCGACGGCGCAAATGAACGTTGGAGACCAGGTACTTCTGTGTTCTGACGGACTACACGGAGTGGTGGCTCAGGACGTTTTGCAGAACATCCTCAATTCAGAGCTACCGGCGAGCGGGAAGTGTCATCTACTGGTGGATACGGCTAAGCAACTGGGCGCACCGGATAACGTGACGGTGGTGCTCGTCAGCCGGCTTTGATGCCCACGGCGGCAGATGCCGGTGCTGCGCATCTAATCGGCTCCCAAAAAACGCCATCGCGTATGAGAGCGTGTACGGTCTCCCGTACACGGCCGATTCTGCTCCGCTTTCGGGATCTGGCTGGATACGCCTGCCCGGCCATGGTGCCGATTCGTATCCGGATACGCCTTCTCATCCAGAAATCACACTACGGATCATTAAAGCAGCCGGTCCCGAGGCTTGCTGGATGCTTCCCGCCCTTATACTCAGTGGTGAGCACGCCAGTGCTAAAAGTTAGTTTTTAAGGAGACTACACATATTATGAAGAAGATCATGATCGCCACGCTCGGCCTTTCACTGCTTTCCGGCACCGCAGTGTTCGCTCAGAATACGTCCGCCGGCAGCAGCGGGAGCACGACCGGTGGCCAAAGCGGCACCATGGACAGCGGCACCACAGGCAAGACGAAGCACAAGAAGAACAAGAAGCACAAGGGTGGCGACACGGGCGCTGCGACGGATAGCACGAACTCCACCACTGCCCCCAAATAGTATTTTTGCTGTTCATAACGATCAGCTAATTTAGAAATTTAGAAATGCGGCATCGGAGACTCTATGGCTCCGGTGCCGCATTTCTGTTTTAGAGCGGTTCTACTCCCTTCCTCCACCTTCCCATCGATCCAACGGGCGGGTTGCAACTTATCTTTACGAAAAGCATCTTTATATCAAGGCAACCGAAAACGAGAATCGAAACCGGAGGATGCCAGATGAGAAGTAAAGGAGTAGATGTGTCAGACCTGAAACAAACTTTGGGAGTCTTTGGACCGGGCTCAACCCATTGGGTGGGCGACGGATTTCATGTGCGGAATCTATTTCCATCCAACGGAGTGAGTAATGAGATCAGTCCGTTTTTGATGCTGGATTACGCAGGCCCGACGAAGGTCCCGCCTTCGGAGCGGCCGCGAGGAGTGGAAGAGCATCCGCACCGTGGTTTTGAGACCGTAACCATCGCGTACCAGGGAGCAGTGGAGCATCGGGACTCGGGTGGCAACGCAGGTACCATCGGTCCCGGCGACGTCCAGTGGATGACGGCGGCATCGGGCGTAGTGCACGAAGAAAAGCATCAACGCGACTTCGCAAAACATGGAGGGACATTCGAGATGGTCCAGCTTTGGGTCAACCTGCCCCGAGCGTATAAGATGTCCCCGCCACGCTACCAGACATTACTGAAGGAACAAATACCGGCTGCGGAGTTGGGACCGGCTGGGTATGCGCGAGTGATCGCCGGAGAGTTTGGGAGCGTCAAAGGGCCGGCCAGGACCTTCACTCCGGTAACGGTGCTGGACGTCCGGTTGAACGGCGGAACCACGGCTGAGTTGACTCTGCCCGCTGGCCACAATAGCGCGCTTGTTCTGTTGAAAGGCGAAGTCGCGGTGAACGGTTTTCAACAACTCAAGGGAGAGGCTCAACTTGCCCTTCTAAGCCCTGCTGGAGAACGCGTTCAATTGGATGTGAAGCAAGACACGGTGCTGCTTGTGCTCAGCGGAGAACCGATCGATGAACCGGTCGCCAGTTATGGTCCCTTCGTGATGAATACACGGGCGGAAGTAATGCAGGCTGTTGCTGACTATCAAGCCGGCAAAATGGGTCATCTGCAGTAACGGGCCACTTGAATTGAAGTCCAATGATGCACGAACCCTGCCTTAGCGGCGCCGGCCCATACGGAATGGGGAACTGCCGTGCTCGGGAGTTTCCCGCTTTTCAGGACGACGTGTCTCAGGGACGGGAGTTGCCGGAGTACCTGCTTCAGGGCTCCGTGTCGCGGGAGTGCGACCGCTTCGCAGCTCCAAAATGAGCCGCATGACCGACGCTTCGATGTCATCCCGCACGGAGAGGTACACGTCCTCGCTACGGCCAATGGGGTCAACAACCTTCCACTCCCGCACTTCACCAGAGGTCCGACCAGGAAGCCTGGATCCGCTCATGTTGACGATCAAATCGAAGGTGGATAGATCGAACATGCTGTAGTGCTTCGGGTGCTGGCCGTCCAAGCTGATGTTCTTTTGTTCCATCACTTCCTGGGTGAGTGGTTGAACGATCGAGGCGGGAGCCACACCGGCACTGAAGGCTTCCATGACATCAGAGCCATACTTGCGGGCGAAGCCTTCGGCCATCTGGCTCCGGCAAGAGTTTCCGATACAGACGAACAAAACTCGCCGCTTCCCTTCTTCGCTATACGCCACCGTTTGCATTCGCCTTTCTTACATTATCGACAAAGCGCCGGTGGATTTCGTTGTTCGCCGACAGCTCCGGGTGGAAGGTGGACGCCAGGTGGAAGCGTTGTTCCACCAGGACTGGCGCATCCAGATACGTCGCCAGCACCTTGGTTTCCGGCCCGATTTTGCGAATGACAGGAGCGCGGATGAAAACCGCCTCCGAGGGAACACCGTCGATTTCGATGCTGGCGATCCGGCTGTCGATCTGGCGGCCGTATGCGTTGCGCTCCACAGTGAGATCCAGCAGACTGAGCGACTCCTGCCGGGGGTGGAGCACTTCGGATGCGAGAAGAATCGCTCCCGCGCATGTACCGAAAACAGGCTTTGTCTCGCCGAACCGGCGCAAGGGCTCGAACAGATTTTCAATGTGCAGAAGCTTCAGCATCGTCGTGCTCTCACCGCCGGGAATTATGAGGCCGTCGATGGCGTGGAGATCCGCTTCGGTACGGACCTCCACTGCTCTGGCACCGGAGCTTTCGATTGCTTTCCGATGAGCTTCGAAGTCGCCCTGCAGGGCTAAAACTCCGATCGTCGGTTCGTCCACGGGCCGAGTTACCATCCCCGGGTCTGCATGAGCTCGGACTCGGGCAGCTTGGAGATCTCGAGACCAGGCATCGCCTCACCGAGTTCTTCGCTCGCTTCCAATAGCTTCAAGGGATCGCGATAGTAGGTAGCCGCCTTTACGATCGCTTTGGCGCGCGTCTCGGGATCGGATGATTTGAAGATTCCGGAACCCACGAACACGGCCTCGGCGCCCAGTTGCATGACCAACGCGGCGTCGGCCGGAGTGGCAATGCCGCCAGCAGAGAAGTTCGGGACCGGCAGCTTTCCA
>DATIMM010000210.1:0-16769 GCA_035475295.1 Bryobacteraceae bacterium | reverse complement strand
GTCCCCCCCCCACACTTGAGCAAGCCGTGCGCCAAATTGCGGTGTGTTTGGAACACGCCTCCGGTGTGAAGCCAAAAGCGCGAAAGTCCTCTGGCTTGAAGGGCACCCCGAACTAGCGAAGTGGCTGGACGCTCTACCTCTAGGTTCCTGTACCTGCCGTGAGTCGATGCCCGTTGGGTGAAATGACGCATAGATCAGTGAACCTGATGATCGTTTTCGATTGAACCATAAGACGACTCGGTCACTCGTCGTCGAGAATGTAGAACGCGAATGGATCAGAGTGAGCGAAAATTACGCAGCTGACAGGCGAGCTTTTCTAATTTCATTTCAATACTTTATAATTTGACTTCAATAAAGGATCAGTACCTAAGTGTGAGAGGCAGAGTGCGTTCCTCGGGGTTGGAGGTGCGGGCCGGCCGATGCCCGTCAGGTTAGCTAACCGGCACGCTGGCGCATTGGCAATCGTTGCTGGCGCCGTCGTGACGATGTTAGCCAATGCTTCCCCTGATGGTCGGTTTCGCAATAAGAGCTTAAGCCTATCCATGACTGGCGCCTTAGCAGCCGATCCGAACACAGCCAAGCAGGGATCCGTTCAGCGCATGAACTCGAAAACCAAAATGAAGACTCCCACAAGTAGCCCGACGCCGCCGCACATCCAATACTTCCTGCTCCTGGATTCTCGAGACAGCATCATCGCCGCGACGTCATACGCAGGGTTCAAATGCCACTGCCTCAGATGGTCGCCTCTCATTACGCGATCATATCGTTCCTTCGCGCCCTCTTGAGGCGAACAAAGATGCCGAAGATAGAAACCGTAGACCAAAAGGCTGAGGGACAGAACGATAGTCAAAACTCCACCGAGTATCATGCCGGCCTCCTTTTCTGGTCATTCGTACTGCAATCTCTTTGCCGTATCGGACTCTCGAGGGAGATATGCCTTAAATGGAAGCCAGGCCCGCTGTTCCAAGTAGCCGACCGCCTTAGGTCGGACATTGCTACGTATGCGCGGAATGGAGTTGGGTCATATAACCCAAGGCTCACCGCACCCTGATAGTTTCTCAATTGAAACACAGGACCACTCAACGATTTGATGATTGCAGTCGAGGACGTTGAATGCCCAATGGATCAGCGTGACATGAGTTGTGTCCGGATCACTTCCAATTCGGCTATACAGAAGTCAAGCGTTCACGGAACGGCACATCGGCCTTCTGGCTGCGATTTTCACGAGCAACCAAGTTGACGTGAAACGCGCTTTGCTGCAGCGGAGCGGGGGTAGGCTTTCGACCAGCCGCACTGGAGGCGGCTGGAATGAGCAAACGAGCCACGCGGAAAGCCGCCGTGTCAAAGCGACCAAAAACGAAACTCGGCCTTCCGGACCTGGACCATAGCAAAGCGGCCGTACTCGACAGCCTACGTTCGCCAGAGTCTAAACGGGGTTATCGACACGCAATCGACGAGTTCATCAGCTGGTATTGTTCTGAGCCACGGCTTTCCTTTAACAAAGTCGTGGTCACCCGTTTTCGCATCTTCCTCGAGAATCGTGGCCTCGCGGCGTCCACGATTAATGGCCGACTTGCGGCCGTTCGCCGGTTAGCGTACGAAGCTGCGGATGCGGGTTTGCTCAGCCCAGAGTTGGCAGCCAGCATTCGGCGAGTAAAAGGCCCCAAGAAGTTGGGTGTGAGGCTCGGCAATTGGCTCACCGCAGACGAAGCGCGCCGCTTCTGGGCAAGTGCTGATCCGGATACCTTGAAGGCAACCGAGACCGCGCGATTCTTGCAACCTTGCTTGGTTGCGGGCTTCGACGTCGCGAGTTGGCCGATTTAGATTTCAAGCATCTTCAGCAGCGGGAAGAACATTGGGCCATAGTCGATCTCGTCGGCAAAGGCGGGCACATTCGAACGGTCCCATGCCGGAATGGGTCAAGACGATCTTGGATGAGTGGGTCCATGCGGCTGAACTTCATTCGGGAAGGATATTCCGTTGCGTCTGCAGAGCGGGCAAATGCTGGGGTGATGGTGTAACGGAGCGCGTCGTCTGGCACGTAGTCAAGTTGTATGCCGCAAAGTCTGGCTTCGCTAGTCTCGCTCCTCACGATTTGAGGCGCTCGTGCGCGAAGCTCTGTCACTCCGCAGGAGGCGAGTTGGAGCAGATTCAATTCCTGCTCGGCATGTCTCTGTACAAACCACTGAGCGTTATCTCGGCTGCAAGCAGCGCATTCGTGGCGCCGTCAATGACCGCATCGGTATCGGACCGTAGGGTCTACCTGCTTCAAAGGAACGTGTCGCCGACAACACGTCCAAGTGAAATTCAGTGCTAAAAATATTTTGCTGTTCATGGAGCTATCCGTGATATTCCGCTAAGATGCAATAGAAATTCCGTTGCAGATCGAGAGCCCACGGAGCAAGCGCAACACAGCGTACAGCGCGATTGGCGAATGATTGTAATTGTCTGATCCTCCTCGTCACCGGCTTTGCGAACAAGGGAGAAAACGCAATCCAGCGTTCGCGCTGTCCACCGAAAGGCGCACCAGCAATTGCCGTTGGGCAAGGAGGCCCATACAATCTCTTCATCGGCGGAAGGTAGCTTTATTGGAGGCCTTGGGTTGCGAAGATGGCTGTCGGAAACTATCAAAGGAATTGTATGCGCGTGTTGGCCAAGGATTCGATTCTCCGTCCGCTATTCCCCGGTAAATACCTCTACTCCAGTGCGCCGTCAATGAATTTGCCGCGTTTCTCATTCGGTTCCTGGGCGGGGATGAAAAGCAGACACAACATCGATAGTGGCTGAGCTTGCGCGCATCCCACGCATGTTTCCAGATCGACACTGCGCAACGCAGCACATGGTTAAAGCACTTGGGCGCGGCACTTGAGGCGGCCCCATTCGATGAAGAAACGCGAACGGCGCTCCGGCAACTCATCTCTGATTCTCAGCCATGATCGCTTTTCGGCCATAATAACTGATCAGATAGAACGCAACTCCGAAAGAGATAATGTCCTTGAAGAGAAACAGGCCGAGGTTGTTCATGTAATGGATGCCGTGAACCACGACGGTGTCATCCGGAGTCGTAATCAACATGGTGCTTGTGGTGAAGAACATGCCGACTAGAATCATCCCGCCCAGAATGCCTGCTTTAGGTTTAAAGTAGCCAATGATCAGGAGGATTGCCGCTGTCCATTCAGTGGCCCCAATGATATCCGACCCAAGATACGGTCCAAAGATCTTGAATTGCCAACTGATCAGTGGGCTGTGAGTGACGAGCGGGAGGATGCCCTCTGCTCCGGGTGCTGTCATTTTGAATTTGCCTGCCCACAGCAACATCACGATCATTCCAATGCTGCAAACAAGGAAAGGGATATTTCGATCTGCGACAACAGCCGCGATCTTCGTTAGAACACTTTTCGCCTGCAGTCCGTTACCCGTATTCGCTTGAGATCCGCGAGCGCCCACGCCCGACGCCCCAGCGGATGTAGGTTCACTCATAAAAGGACTCCTTCATGTGATGATCTCATCATTCGTTATATGTTGAAGGCCGATTTACAACACTGTCAACATACTCAGCGGTGACGATTCGATGGGAGCATCCGACTGACAATCATAATGCGGAAAATATGATAATCCGACATTTCGAGGGGAGCCTTTCGTCTCTCGATCAGATCGTCAGCGTTCGAAATTTCTCCTTGATTCAACAAATCTCCTTCAAGACGAGAGTTTGGTTGTTCAATTCAAACTCGTCTCCAGCATGCAATCCTTCCATGGCTTTGAAGAGAGGGGAGTCAGACGAGACACCTGATAGCTCGATTCCTCCGATTCGCAGGACCTTAGTTGGCACGACGATTATGAAATAGTGACCGTTTACTTTGACCTACGCACCCGGTTTGACGACCTCGGTAGGACTGCGGATGCTCGACGAGCACTTGGCGACAGTCATGTCATTGCGCGAGGGGAAGGTCTCTGCAATCGGTACCTACCTTTCTGACGTAAGTCCAGACTGGCGCGTCGCGTCGGATTAATCAAAACGTATCTGCCCCAGGCAAACTGGCGTGCCTCGCGGCCCTCCAACAATGAATTTTAGCTCCGAAGCCGCCTTGTGGGACGGGACCTAACTCCGACGTAGTCGGCGGGGTTGAAGAATCAGCGGTATTTCAAAAGCTACTGGGCCGTAAAACGCGCTATCGTTCGACCCGTTCACTCTTCAGGGGCGTGTCATCGGCAAGCGGGAAGTTGAGACTTTGAAACCCTGATATCGGAGACTTAACCGATGGCCTCCGTCAAAGCCTAGCAACTTCAACGCACCTTTGGGACACCACCCGACTCCGCTGGTTGAGATATCAAATTACACTGTTAGTAAGATGGGCACGATCAGCCGACGCAGACTTCTTGCCACAGCAGCGGTTTCAGTTGCTGCCACTCGTCTTCCTGCGCAGCGCGGGGCGGGCGCCCAAGTCACACTGGAGCTCCCAACGGAGGCCACAGGGCCCCACATGCCGGCCGACTTCGTGGGACTGTCGTATGAGGTGCAGCAACTGGCCGACCCGAGTTTCTTCGCGCCGAGCAACGCCGGATTGATCCGCCAATTCCAAGCTCTGTCGCCTGGGGGAGTACTGCGCCTGGGCGGCAACACGAGCGAGTTTGCGTGGTGGAAGCCGACGCCCAGTTCTCCCGAACCAGAGCACCCGCAGACCCGCGTCGTCGAAGGCGAGCCCAAGCCGCAATATTACGCCGTGACACCGGAGGCCGTGCGCAACCTGGCCGGCTTTCTAAAAGCGACGGGATGGACCTGCCTGTACGGCATCGGAATGGGAACCAACACGCCCGAGCGCGCGGCGGACGAAGCCGAGTTTGTGGCCAAGACTCTGGGCGGCGGCTTGCAGTATTTTCAGATCGGCAACGAGGTGGATCTGTTCGGGCGGCATTTGCGCGATCCGAAAACGTGGTCCGCGAAAACCTACCTGGAGGAGTGGCTGAAGCTGGCGAACGCCGTGGCCGCCCGGGTACCCGGGGCGAAGTTCGGAATGCCGGATGTGGCAGCGCACGTAGAGTGGCTCACACGGATCGCCGAACTCTGGTCTGCGATCCAGAATCCACCGCACGTGACGACGCTTACGCACCACTACTACTTCGGCGGCCCGGCAACAAACCCAGCGGTAAACATTCCCAATCTGCTAGCACCAGCGACGATGGCCAAGGTTCAGAGGACGGCGGATACCGCGACGGCCGCGGCAAGTAAGATGAACGCCCGCGTACGCATGACGGAGGGCAACACCTGTTACCGAGGCGGCAAGCCAGGCGTGTCTGACGTTTTCGCGGCGGCACTGTGGGCTGCAGATTATTCGCTGTTGCTGGCCAGCAACAATTATTCCGGAATCAATTTGCACGGCGGCACCGGCAAATCCGTCGCAAATTCGGTCGGAGGCTTTCTGCCGGGTGACGTTCTTCTTAAAGATAAGGGCGAAAGCCCGGAGCAGATCGCCACGCATCCTCACCCGTTCTACACACCCATCGCGACGTTCGGCTCAGAGTACGCAATGGAGCCGGTGGCTTATGGACTCAAGTTCGCCGGAGTTCTCAGCGGAGGTACCTTTCTCCGGGGCGACTTGACCTCAAAGCTGCAGGCGGCGGGGGTCAACGGGACGGCCTACGCCGCCAAACTTCCCAGCGGGCATGTGGCCGTCGTGGTTTTGAATAAAGACGCGGAGCGGGACGTCGAGCTAAAGCTCGATTTTGGAGCGCGGAGAACAGGAGCGGTGGAGACCGAGACGCTGCACGCGCCGGCGCTCGATAGCCGGGAGGCCCACATCACGCAGTCCCCAGAATCCGGCCGTCTTGAGGACGGCAAGTACACCGTGACCGTCCCGCACGCCACGGGACTGTGCCTGACCCTGAAGTGAACGTTCAAAGCTCCGCTCAGTGCGTGGCGGGGACAGGAACTGCACGACGACGCTCACGCGGCATCGGAAGTCACGGAAGCTGCCGGCCGGATGTTTTGATTCACAGAGAAAAAGTTTCCGGGATCGTACTTCGCTTTGATTGCAGCGAGGCGATTGTAATTTCCCTTATACGTCGCGCGAATCCGGTCCTCGCCTTCTTCCATCATGAAGTTCAGGTAAGCACCGCCGGCACCGAATGGATGCAGAGCATTGTAGTAGGCTTTGGCCCAATCGGTGATCTTTCCGCCATTTGCCGGATCGGGGTCGACGCCCACAATTACCTCACTCCAGACGACGTCGCGATAGCTGAAGGCCGTATCGGCTTCCGCCACACGATGGACCTTTCCATTTACCGGGTAAAGGTGCATGGTCGATTGCCAGGTCGGCAAAAGCGACGCGTGTTCTACGTGTTTCTCGATCGCTGCATCGCTAAGTTCCCGGAAGAAATCGGCTTTCCAGTACCATTGCAGACCTGAGGGATAGATCCCGTCGAACATCCCCTGCAGCATCGGATACGGCATTGGCACAAAGAATTCGAAAACCGGCTTGCGGTAGCTGCGAATGGGTTCCAGGATCGTATTCGCCTGCTCCATGGAGCCCTGGTAACACCACACGATTGCGCACATTTTGCGCAGGTGCAGTTCCTCGGGGAAGGGCGGTCCCGGCGGCACGCTCATCATGGCGAAGAATCCGTTCATTTCTTCGGGTGCTTGCGTGATGAACTCGCGGTACCACTTCATAATGTCGGGCGCATCTTCCAGATTCCAGAGCATCGGACCGGCGCAAACGGTGTGGACCGGGTGCGCTTCAAAGAGAAATGAAGTCACAATGCCGAAGTTCCCTCCCCCGCCGCGCACCGCCCAGAACAGGTCGGGATTTTCTTCAGCGTTCGCGACGGCGAAGCTACCGTCGGCCAGCACCATATCCACAGAAAGCAGGTTGTCGATCGTTAGCCCGTATTTTCGTGTCAGGTGTCCCAATCCCCCGCCCAAAGTCAGGCCCGCAACGCCTGTGCTCGATATGATGCCCGAGGGTACGGCCAAGCCGAACGCGTGCGTCGCATGATCTACGTCGCTCCACTTAGAGCCCGCACCCACCAGAACCGTGCGAGCGGAGGGATCCACCCTCACGTAATTGATCGCTGAGAGATCGACTACCATTCCATCGTCACAAACGCCCAGACCGGCCGCGTTATGCCCGCCACCGCGGATTGACACCCGTAAACCGTTCGCTTTTGCCATCCGCACCGCGGCCATCACATCGGCGACATCGGTACACATCGCGATCAGTCTCGGCCTGCGATCGATCATCCCGTTGTAGACTTTCCTGGCTTGTTCGTACTGAGGATCCTCAGGCTCGAGCACTGCGCCGCGAAAGTGGCTCCGAAACTCGTTGATTGCTTGTTGTATGGACATTGCTGTTCTCCTCCTCGCCAGCGCTCGATTCAATTTCCGCGCCGGGATAACTTCACTTTGCCTGGAACGGCGTTCTACGGGCGTTCGGTGGAGGCGGTTGCGGCCGTTCCGTGTGCGAGAACCGACAACTTTCGCTCCAAAGCCAGGGAACCAGAGCGTCGCGCCGCCTCCAGGCCATGGTGAAAGCTGGCGTGCGCGGCCTCCGCTTCTCCTTCGGCGGCCAGCAGTTCGCCTTCCACGAGATGCAGGTCCGCAAGCACCCAGTCCTCGCGATTTTTAGTCGCAAATGCGAAGCCGGTAGAAAGATTCGCCGACGCGTCGCCGATGAGACCGGTACGCGCGAGCGTTTCAGCGAGCAGCTTGAAATAGAAGGCCAGACGGAGCTCAGCGCCAAGATGGCGCATCCCCTCTAAGCCGTCACGCAGTTGTCCCAGACCGGCAGATAGATCGCCTTCCGCAGCTCGCGCCCAACCCGTGAGGATGTTGGCCATTGCCAAGTAGTACGCAAAGCCGTAACGAGTGCATAGATCTACCGCTTGCAGCCCGTGCTCCAAGGCCAAGCGGCTGTCGCCCCGGAAGACGTGCAGCATCGAAGCGTAGGCGAGTGCGATTGCCTGACTGAAAGGCTGCCGGATATGATTTGCCGCAGCTATCGCATCGGCGGCGTGAGCAGTGGCCTGGTTCTCATTCCCTCGGTGCCACGCTATATGGGCGAGATAAGAGCGACAAAAGACATCTATATCGGGCCCGGCGAAGAGTGCCAGGACGGACTCCGCGGGACCGGCATGTGTGCGAACAGCCTCGGACATGTGATGTTGCGAGGCTTCCAGCTGGCCCAAGTGAAACAGGCAGCTTCCCAGAAGAAAGTTTCCGGCCAGCATCAGCCCCGGAGTTGGCTCTTGTTCCGCCAGCCTCAGGAATTCAAGGCTGAATTGCCGCGCTGTTTCCAGGTCGGCCCGGACCATGTGAAAGAGCCACGCGCCGCTTAGAACGACGAAAATGTTGCGATCCTCAAGCTGCCTCGAAAGAACCAGGGCCCGCTGGTACGTTGCTCCGACTTCCGGTGCGGAGTAGCCGCCTGTGGTCACCAAGGGAGGTCCCAGCGCGACCAGCAAATCGAGTTCCTGCTTCAGTCTCCGGTCAGATTCAGGAAGCTGGCGGCACAGTGCCAAGGCGCGCTTGAGGAGTTCGGCCGCTTCGGAGTCCGCATATCTGTGCCGCGCATGGGCAGCCGCCTGCCGGAAGCGTTCGATCGCCTCTTCCACCATTCCGGCTTGCTCTAAATGCGAGGCAATCTGTCCGTTCCAGCTCTCGATGTCGGCTGCGTGCACTTCGGCGAGAGCACACGCCAGGCGGCGGTGCCAATAGCGTCTGCGCACCAAACTCAATTCTGAGCAAGCCACTTCGCGCAGGAGGTCGTGGGTGAAATCGTACTCTGAAGCTCCGCGGCTTTCGATGATGAGCCGACGCCAAAGTTCGTCGAGCGCGTCGGAGAGGCTGCTCTCATCCCAGTCAGTAGCCTTCTCGAGCAGTTCGAGGGAGAACGGACGCCCCACAATGCTTGCAAGGCCAGCCAGTTCGTACGAAGGAGCCGTCAGCTGTGCCAGGCGTGCCGTGAGAACGGCATGCACGCGCGTGCTTTGTAATCCTGCACGTACACTTTCCACTACAAACAATGGATTGCCCCGCGTGGCCCGAAAGATCTCACTGAGGCTCCCACTTTCCAGGGGTTTGGCGGACTCGCGGCGCGCCAGTTCGGCCGTCTCCTCCGCGTCCAAACGCTCCAGCGGAATTTCCAGAACGATTCCCAATTGCCGCAGCCCCGCCACAAACCGGGTGAATGGATGTTCGCGGCCGGTTTCTTCGGCCCGCACCGTCCCGAGCACGAGGATGCCAGCAGCGGATGGAGAAATCAACAGGGCGCTGAGCCACTCGAACGAGTCGGGATCGCACCATTGCATGTCATCGCAATACAGGAGAAGCGGCTTGCGGGTCTTTCCGATGGCGGCACTCAGGGATTCGTAGAACTGACGGCGATGCCAGTTTTCAGCTAACGGACCGGGTTGTCCTGGCTTGGGTAGTTCGAGGTCCGGATACTGCTCACGGATTTCCGGCAACAGCAGAGCCAATTCCGCCAGCTGCTGTGCTGGAAGCTTTGACCAGCCCGCGCGAACCGGATCGGAACGAAGCCACTCGGCAACGGGAGCGTAGGCGGTTTGACCCCGGCCAGCGTAGCAGCGGCTGCGCACTGCCGCATGTCCTTGCCGAATGCACGACTGATATAACTCGTCGGCGAGGGTGGTTTTGCCGATCCCAGGTTCACCGGAAATGATGACTGCCCGGGGACCCTCTTCTACCGCTGTTTGCCAGGCCAGTGCCAATTTTTCCCATTCCGCGGCACGACCAACCAATGCCCGCAGCTTCGGAAGATGCGAAGCGGGCTTCGCCTCAGAAGGGATGAGCGCTCCGGATATCTGCTCGCGCGAACCGCCGAGATCGCCTTTCAGGATTCGTTCAAACAGGTCCCGGGTTGCCGGGCCGGGCTCGACTCCCATTTCACGCCGCAATATTCTCATGCACTGGTGATAAGCACGCAGTGCGCTGGAGCGATCCTGATTGGCTGCATGCAGGCGGATCAGCAATTGATGGTGCGTCTCGCTCAGCGAATCCATCAGTACGAGGCGATTGGCCCACGGAATCGCCGCCGCGTACTCTTTCTGCTCTTCGAATATCGTCGCAAGGCGGAGCAATGCATCGCACATCCTCCTCCGGTGGTCTTCGCGCAAAGGCACGAGCCAGTCGTCGTAGAGCGCAGGCAGGAGGTCGTCCTCATAGAGCTGCGCCGCGGATGTGAGAGATCGTATCTCCCGCGCACGGTCGTTTTCCGCTCGCGCGGCGGCGGCATCCGTGATGGCGGCCTGGAAATCGACGGTGTCGACTGCACAAGAGGCATCCTGCCGCCACTGCACTGCGAACGGATCGATTACCAGGGAAGGACATTGGGCTGGCAATGCCCGCTTTAAACCGTGGAGAAGTTGCCGTAAATTTGTGCGCGCCTGCGATTCCCTAGATGCCGGCCAGAGGGTAAAGGCTAGGTGTTCTCTCGGCTGCGGCGTGTTGCCATGCAGGATCAAATACGCGAGCAGGGACTGGAGGCGGTTTGTGTTGACGGATGTGACTGGGTCTCCAGCGACACTGATCCGTAAGTTGCCGAACAGGCTGATCCGCATGAGCGCCGACTTTGTTCATTAGGTAGTGTACGCCGTTCAGGTACAAACGCTCAACAACCTATGGACATGATCAACGCTGCAATCCTGACTGATCTTGCAACCAGTTTCAATTTAATATCGCTTTTGCAGATCGGCATAGCGGTGTTTGTGCGAGTGGCTCCGCCACGAACGGTGGTCGAGCGGGTGGTCCGGGCACCCGGCCCTCGCGACGTCTGCGTTGGCGGCTATTACCGCTGGAACGGGCACGCCTACATGTGGACGCTTGGCCGGCTATGCGAAGGACGATTGGGTTCATGGAGAGTCATGGGAAGGTACGGTGTCGACGGTGTGAAGTTCGGAATTTAGCGTCCGGTGAGCGAGGACCTGGCTCTCAGCCGTGCTGAGATAGTAGTTAGGGGATAAGCCGTCAGAGACGGTCTTAGAAAAGGGGGCCCGATTGTCATCAAGCGCGGAAGAAACTTCGGTACGGCTCGGGGCTGTCGCATCCGACAAGTGCGAAGACCGGGTGCGTGCCAGGAGCCAGCGCATGCCGCGTGGGTTGAGTCGCCGTCCTGCTCACCTGAGGCGGAGCATATCTCTCTTCATTCGCCGAACGCATATGTACATTGCCCTTTTCGTCACACCTTGGCTGGCAATGTATGCACTGAGCACTGTCGTCTTCAACCACGAAGCCCAGGTGGACCGCTTGTATCAAAAAATATATGGTCCTGGCTTCAACCGGTATGTGACGGAAAGGCAATTGAGCTACCACCGAATCTTTCCCCCGAGCGCTACTGTCCGGACCAGGGCCGAAGAAATTCTGAGTGACTTAAACCTCAACGGGAGCTTCGGCGTGGAACAGGCGACCAACCGGCTCGTCATCACTCGCCGTGATCCGTTTGTTCCTCGACGGATTATCTTTTATCCCAGCACGCACCGACTCGTGGTCGAGCGTCAAGACTCCCGGTTGGCATCGATTCTCACCACACTGCACACTCAGGTCAGCTATACAAACAAGCTGAAACGGATCAAAGCGTGGGCAGCCTCGGTCGATCTGACGGTGGCTACAATGCTGCTACTGGTCTTGTCTGGTCTCTGGATGTGGTGGGAATTGAAGGTGACGCGCTTCCTCGGCTCGTTGTTCCTGCTTGCGGGAATCCTGCTCTTTTGTGTCTTCCTGTTTGTGGCGTGAGGAATTGGAGATGACCTTCGACAAAATCAACCGGCGTACACACCTGTATTCAGGTCTGCTACTAATCCCGTGGTTCCTGCTATATGCGATCAGCGGCTTTGTCTTCAATCATCCTTCGACATTCGCAAACTCAGAAAGTGGCGAGGCGAAATGGAGCACCCGCTACGAGCGCCCGTATCACATGCCGGCCGTTACGGACGAGAACGAAGATGCTATGGCTCAGAAACTGCTGAAGGACCAGGGGATGACCGGGCGTTACTGGACTGATTTCGACGATCAGGATAACTTCGTTGTGTATCGATCGAGATTCCTCAAAACGGTTCGGTTTACGTACGATGCAAGGCAGTCCCGAATCCGCAGGGAAGAACAGCCGCTCGGAATCGCGAGATTCCTGACTTCGGCCCATGTGCGTTCAGGGTTTGATTTTCCCTATTTCCTGGAGCTTCTCTGGGCAGCCATTGTGGACATTGTTGCAGTTGCAATTCTCATCTGGATCATTTCGGGTGTATATCTCTGGTGGAAGCTGAAGCGCTTCCGGTTCTGGGGTTGGAGCGCCATTGCCGCTGGCCTTGCAACCTTCATTTTGCTCGCGCTGGGGATTTAACGAGCAGTCCACCCACCGTCGATCAAAATCGTATGGCCAGTGATGAGTGAAGCTGCCGGCGACGCAAGAAAGACCACTGCGCCCGCTACTTCCATGGGCTGACCGATCCGATGCAAGCCGGCAATCCTTTCGACTACTTCCGCTTCGAAGCGAGGATCGGAAAGAGCCGGTTCGGTGCCGGGTGTGCGGATGAATGTAGGAGCGACCGCATTCACCCGGATCCCGTATTGGCCCCATTCCACCGCCAGACATTTCGTGAGGTGGGCGATCCCGGCTTTTGTCATGCAATAGACGGATTCGGATGGGAGCGCCACGAAGCCGGCTTGCGAGCTCATGTTCACAATGCATCCGCTCTTCTGCTGGATCATGTGCCGGGCGGCGTACTGGCTCGCAAAAAAGGTTCCTTTCAGGTTGATTGCCAACGTCCGGTCAAAGTCTTCTTCCTTGACCTGCTCCGCCAGGTTCCCCGGAGCGACACCTGCGTTGTTGACAAGAACGTCGATACGGCCGAAGCGGGCGACCGTGGTCTCGATACCACTATGAATTTGGTCGAGCTTTGCGGTATCCATCTGGAGCGGCAACGCTTTGCGCCCCATCTTTTCGATCTCATCCGGCAGATCGCCGGGCCTGCCGATATCACGGAAGCCGAGCGCTACATGAGCTCCCGCATGCGCCAGGGCCAAGGAAATTGCGCGCCCCAGGCCGCGGGCCGCTCCTGTAACCAGAGCCACTTGACCAGTTAAATCGAAACTCGGATAGTCGGACAACTTTTTCGGACCTCACCAGATCAGTCTAGTCTCACGACTACAGAGGGGAGCGGCGATTTATCTACAGGCGTGAGGCTATCCATGCTCCCCAGAACAAGCTGGAAAAGAAACGCTTTGGGCGCCGAAAACCGGATTCTGTGAGCAGGTCCGCGACGGCCTCCTCCGAACGAGGCGGATCGGCTCCCTGCTGGATTTTGCCGAGCTTCACATCCACCTCATCCCTGGTGGCTCCAGCCATGCGCCAACGTTCTGCCCACGCCTTAAGGAGCAGGGGTTCGCTGGCGTAGGCGTAGTGATTGCAAGCCAGTATGAAGGGCGCATCGGATTTCAGGCGCGCAGCAATGGAGGTAAGGAGCGAAATTTTGGCGGCATCGCCGGGTAAATGATGGAGGACCCCGATCAGCGTCGCGGCATCGAAGCGCGACTGCGAGGGAAGATCCTCTACATAGCCCAAGTGGACATGGACACGGTTCGCGAAACCGCGCGCCTCGAAGCGGGATTTAGCCAAGTCCAGCATTGGGGCGGAAGGGTCGACCGCAGTGAAGCTCCAATGGGGTTCCAAGGTTCCTATGTTGAGAATCTCCTGAGCCGTTCCCCCGGCACCGGCAACAAGCACTTGAGCGGCAGTTCCTGACCCAAGAGCCGCGGCGAGCATGCATGCGGAGAGTTCATGGCAAGCCTCATAACCGGCGAGCGCGATTCGGCTTTGCTGTTCATACTCGCTCGCGCGAGCTGGATCGAACTTCATGGCTGCGAGTGTCTGAGGTTCCGAGGACATTTCGAAATCAATTATCTCCGTAGCGGATTCACCGCGCATGGCCCGCTACAGGGAACGGCCCGTGCACGCCTTGACCGAGCGCGCCGGAGTGTCACAGCCTGCGGTATCCAAGCACCTGGGGACCGGAAGGAGTGAGCGGCAGTACAGGCACCAGATAGCTTGGAGTGGCGGGGATTATAATCGGGCAGTCACTGAGTCAATTATGAGCATTCAAGTCGAAGGCTTCAGCTGCGAATCGGGAACGTGGAAAAGAATCGACAGTCCGGGCAGCCAGGGCAAGAACAGCAGGGCTGAGGACCACGCCGAGAGAATGATACTGTCACTGCTGCAAGGCAAAAACAAAAGGCCGCCGTATCTGCTGGTGCAGAATGCGTTTCCCTGCAAGATCTGCCATACCTTTTTCAAGGGGCAGAAGAGCGCGGTGGTGATCAAGGTTGTGGCGGACGAGGGGAAGTATTCGCGGGACGTGAAGGAAAAGGAAATGCCTGAGTTGGTCGGAGATCTGAGCGTGCCTCGGATTTTTTACTACTTCGACGGCAAATGCAAGATGGTGGGGATGAGTTCACGCGGTGCGGACGCGGCTCCTCCGGCGTCTTTTCCAGATCATCCGGACTTTTCTCATCTGTAGAGCGGTCGCGTTGGGGATGCGTATCAAAACCGGCAACGGCACGCGCGTTATCGGGCGTTCGCTCTAACGGCTGTGGATGAGCACCGCGGTCGCATCGTCGGTGAGATCAGACCCGATGCCGAACCTTCGGATTTCTTCGATCAACGCGTCAACGCAGGCGTCCGCTTGCCGGAAATGATCGATTAAGCGCATCGGTCCGTACTCCTCAAAGCTTTCATTCATTGCCTCCGTGATGCCGTCGGTGTAAAACAGCAACTGGGTTCCGGGTTCGAGCTTGACCGTGTATTCCGGATAGGAAGACGCGCCCAGGCCCAGCGGCAGGCCGGTATCGACGTCCAGGAAGGAGCAATCGTGATTGATCAGCAACGGCCTTGGATGCCCTGCACTGGCCAAAGTGATCTCGCGGTCGGAAGTATCGAGAACGCCGTAGAGCATGGTAACGAACTTCCCGGCGGGAAAGTCTTCAGTAAGCGTTTGGTTCAACTTTGCCAGGGTTTCGCCGGGCGCCAGGTGAACGCGCGCCAGTGAGCGCATGAGGGCACGCGTGGCCGACATTAACAACGCGGCCGGCATGCCCTTTCCCGCCACGTCCGCGAGAACAATTCCGTACGTTCCATCGCTGAGCTCAATGAAGTCGAACCAGTCTCCGGCCAGCGTGCCAGCCGGGCACCAGGCAGTCTCAAATGCAAAGTTCGGGACTAAAGGTACGGCCTTTCCAAACAATGCCCGTTGGATTGCGCGCGCTTCTTCCGCCTCCCGCAGCAGGCGCTCACGTTGCTGGCGTTCCCGTTCAAAAAGGCGAGCATTTTCGACAGCGACCGCTATGTGTCCCGCGAGAGCTTCGAGGACCTGCAACTGATCTTCGCCGAAAGCATACGCCTCCTTGTGGCTAACACAAAACACCCCGATCACTTTGCCGCCGGCAACCAGAGGGATGTCCACTTCGGCACGGATGTCCGGTTCGCAGGGACAGTAGAAAGCGTCTAACCGGACATCGGGGGCGTATCGCGTACGCCCGGTGGCAGCGACGTGACCGACCATGCCGTGGCATCCAATCTTCAGGCGTGTACCTACATGGTTGACCGTGCAGCCGCGGACGCCCCGAAGAACCATTTCGGTTTCGCCATCCCGCAACCAGACCGAGACTTCCACATACCCGATGGCCGTAGCAAGATCGTTCACGACTCGCTGCAACAGCGCATCCAAATCCAAGGTTGAAGTGATCAGTTGCGCAGCGCGCTGCAGCTTCATCAGACTCTGCACCAGGTCGCAAGACGAGCGAGGAACGGACCGAATGTCGGGTAGCGGACTAATCAATGACTGCGTAGCACCCACAATGGCACCTGATTCTGGAATTGCCGACCTGGAACGCCGACTTTATCTCTCATTCGATGCTACCTCCGAGTAAGGGGATTCGTGGGGCAGTCAGGCGGGAATGGTGCGACTCGCCCGCCATTCGCCCGGGGAGGTGCCCTCCCATCCGTGCAAAGCCCGGAAGAAAGAGTTGGCATCCTCGTAGCCGAGCAGATAAGCGGTCTCGTTCAGTTCGAGCGATGAATGCAGCAGGTAATGCCGTGCCAGTTCGCGCCTAGCCTCTTTGATCAATTGCTGAAAGGTCAGGCGTTCCTCAGTAAGCCGGCGCTGGAGAGTGCGTGTGCTCATGTGAAGTTCGCGGGCTACTTCCTGTAATCCTGGCCGTTGTCCAGCCAACGTCCGCTTCAAAACGGTCTTGACTTGGTCACCAATGCTTCTGGTCGCACGCAGCCGACTCAATTCGGCCTCCAATTGGGGAGCGACCATAGCCAACAAATCGGCGTTGTAGGTAAGGAACTGCTGGTCCAGATCCGCTTTGTGAAATACGAGAAGGTTGTGCGATGCTTCGAACTTCACCGGGCACTGGAAATGCATTTCGTAGATTTCGCGGTGTTGCTCCGGACGCTGGAACTCGATACGCTTACTTCAGGGAAGCCATGTCGATAACGAACCGGTATCTCACATCGCCTTTGAGCAACCGTTCGTAGGCTTGATTGATTTGCTGGATGGGAATGAGTTCGATGTCGGAGGTAATGCCCTTTTCTGCGCAAAAGTCGAGCATTTCCTGCGTTTCACGGATTCCTCCGATCGCCGAGCCCGCCAGTTGGCGTCTCCCCATGATCAGTCCAAAGGCCGGCACGGGCATTGGATTAGGCGGCGCGCCAACCAGGGTGAGCGTTCCGTCCCGCTTCAGGAGGTTCAGGTAAGCATTAATG
>DATIMM010000209.1:0-27880 GCA_035475295.1 Bryobacteraceae bacterium | reverse complement strand
GCAGCGTGATCACGCGGTCCGCATACTCCGCCAACTGCCGGTCGTGCGTCACCAGGATCAGGGTTGTGCCCTCCTCCCGGTTGAGTTGAAGCAGGAGTTCCATGACGTGATGCCCATTGGCGCTGTCCAGATTGCCAGTGGGCTCATCGGCCATCAGGATGGGCGGTTTTGTAATAAACGCCCGCGCCAATGCCACACGCTGCTGTTCGCCACCCGAAAGCTGCACAGGATAGTGATGGCCGCGCTTCCCCAATCCGACGCGGCGCAGCAACTCCCTGGCGCGGGCTGCGGGATCGTCAACGTGACCGGCCAGTTCCGCGGGTAGAAGCACATTCTCTTCCGCCGTCAGCGTCGGTATCAATTGATAAGACTGAAAAACAAACCCGATCTTTCGTCCACGCAGTCGCGCCAGTTCATCCTCGCGCACGTGCGTGATATCGGTACCGTCCAGCACGATGCTTCCGGCGCTCACCGTATCCAGGCCGGCTAAGAGTCCGAGCAACGTGCTCTTACCGCTGCCGGACGTGCCCATGATCGCAAGAAACTGTCCCCGCGGGACTGAAAATGTGACATCTCGAAGAATCTCGACCGTCCCGGCCGACCCCTGAATGGTTTTTGAAGCCTGACGCACTTCAACGATGTCCGCTGGAACCAAAGGTGTGGGCATGTCAATCTTAAAATTGTGAAGAACCCGCTGTACAACTTCATTCTTGCAGTTTGCTTAACAGGCGCCCTGTTGCAGACCGCGTGCCAAAGCGAAAAACCAAACGCATCACCGGAATCCGAGGCTTCCGCGAAAGTAAAGCCCGTCAGCGCTCAGCCGCAGTCTGCAAACTCAAACAGGGTCGAGCAAGATAACCGCCCGGTTATTGTGGCGTTCGGCGATAGCCTCACGGCGGGTGTTGCCGGCAGAAGCTATCCCGAGGACCTCCAGGAACTCCTGGACGAGCATGGATATTCATACCGCGTGGAAAATCAGGGTGTTAGCGGCGATACCTCCACCGACGGTTTAGCGCGCATCGAAAATGTCATTGACGCGCATCCGGCGCTCGTCATCCTGGAATTCGGCGGTAACGATGGTCTGCGCGGCACTCCGGTTGATTCCACTCGCGACAATTTGACGCACATGATCACACGGCTGCAGGGAGCGAACATCCCGGTAGTTCTTGCGGGGATTACCCTGCCGCCGAATTACGGCCCGGAGTATGTAAAACCCTTTACCGCCATGTTTCCGGAGCTCGCAAAGCAGTTCCACTTACGTCTGCTGCCGTTTCTACTGGTGGACGTGTATCGGCATCCTGAAATGATGCAGCCCGACGGCATTCACCCCAACGGCGCCGGAAATGAAGTGGTTGCACGGGACGTCTTCGGCCTCATAAAACCTTTGTTGCATAAAACAGGCTCGACAGGGAAATGAGCTATCCCGACTCGGTCCGCTATCTTTATGCTCTTGGCAATGAATTAAAGGTTGGTGCCAAGTTCGGATTGGAGCGCATGCAGACGTTGCTGGCCGCGCTCGGCAACCCGGAGCGACTTCAACGGTTTGTTCATGTAGCCGGAACCAATGGCAAAGGCTCCACCTGCGCTATGATCGCCAGCATCCTTCGCGCGGCTGGCCTTCGCACTGGACTCTATACATCCCCTCATTTGATTGAACCCACCGAGCGAATTCAAATCGGCGGCGTTCCATTGACAGCAAAGCAGTTTGCCGATGCTTTCCAGGTGGTTCACGAAGCTGCCGAACGTCTGATAGCACAGGAGAAAATCGATGCGCACCCGTCCTATTTTGAGACCGTCACCGCGATGGCACTCGTGGTTTTTCGTGAGCAGTGCGACGTCTGCGTAGTCGAAGTCGGTCTGGGCGGACGCTTAGATGCCACGAACGTCCTTCTGCCCGAGTTGTGCGTCATCACGCCCGTTTCTTTCGATCACGAGGCTTATCTGGGCAACAAACTGGAATCAATCGCTTTCGAAAAAGCCGGGATTATCAAATGGCAGGTGCCTTTGGTTTTGGCACAACAGATGGCAGTAGCCGATGCCGTGATTACAAACCGCGCCGAGGAGCAGCAAGCGCCAATTATCCGGACAAGCACAGTCCAGCTTACGAGCATTTCAACTCATTCCGGCGGATCTTCCTTTCAGATCGGTGGAGACCATTACGAATGCCCCCTTCCTGGCCGGCACCAGATTGAAAATGCCGTCGCCGCGATTCTTGCAGGCCGCCAGCTTGGAGTCACTGCACCCGCCCTTCAATCCGGACTGAAAAATACAGCCTGGCCGGGCCGTCTGGAGCACGTTTCACGCGACCCAGAATTCATTCTGGACGGAGCTCACAACCCGGCGGGGGCCGCTGCCCTGGCCTCTTACATACGGGATTTCTACAGCGCCCGGCCGGTCTGGATCGTCTACGGAGCAATGCGCGACAAAGCGATCGAGGAAGTCACGTCCCAGCTGTTTCCGCTGGCGGAGCGCTTGATCGTAACGGCTCCCAACTTTCCGCGCGCGCTGCGCCCGGAGACCATCCTCGAAATCGCTCCTCATCCCGGCGCCCAGATCACTTCTTCCGTCGCGGAGGCGATAGAACTGGCTCGTACCGCGCCCAAAGGTGCAGCAGTCTTCTTCACCGGTTCGTTGTTCCTGGTGGGTGAAGCGCGAAGGTTACTGCTGCGGCAGCCTGTTTCGTAAAATAGGCATTCATGGCATGGCTGCGTGGCCTTCTTATCGCTGATCCCGCTATCGTCCTGGCAACGATCCTTTTCGGACTCATCAGCCTCCTCGTTTCTTTCTTCGATCAGACCGGCAGAGTGCAAGTCCGCATTGCCCGCGCATGGGCCAAGACGTTGCTAGCGGTCAGCGGCGTTAAAGTTCGCGTGGAAGGATTGGAGCACATCGACCCCAATGCCAGCTACATCTTCGCCGCAAATCATCTCAGCTACATGGATACGCCGGTAATGCTTGCCAACATCCCGGTTCAATTCCGTTTCCTGGCAAAACGCGGCCTGTTCCAGATTCCTCTTCTGGGAACGCATCTTAGTCGCGCCGGGCACATTCCAGTTCCGCGGGAAGATCCGCGCGCCGCCGTGAAGGTTATGCAACTAGCCGCGGAGGCCGTCCAGCAGAAAAGAATTTCTCTTCTGATTTTTCCCGAAGGAGGACGCTCGCGCGATGGAGTGCTGCGGCCTTTCAAAGAAGGAGGAGCTTATATCGCCATCAAAGCGGGAGCGCCTATCGTTCCCGCTATCTTGATCGGCACCCGTAAGATATTGCGCTTCGGGGCAGGAGTGGTGCTTCCAGGCACCGTTACTCTGCGCCTGCTCAAACCGATTCCGACAGATCAACTGACCCTAAAGGATCGGGCAAAACTTACAGAAGACTTGCGCACCGCGATCTCACAAGAACTCGGGACCGCTCAGGAGCCTGTGGTCTCCACCAGCTAGCAACAGCCCGTTTTCGCGAGCACGATCTCGTCAATCTGCACGAGGGTTGTGTATTTGCCCGTATAGCAGGAATAGCAGAAGTGACGCTCGTTGTCCTGTAGCGATTCCTGCAAGGCCTCAAGAGACAAGTAGCCAAGCGAGTCGGCTTCCACGTACTCTTCAATCTCCTTGATCGTGTTATTCGCCGCAATCAGCTCCCGCTGTGTCGGTGTATCCACACCGTAGTAACAGGGCGAAATTGTGGGGGGACAGGAAATACGTAAGTGCACCTCGCGGGCACCGGCGTTTCGCACCATCCGAACGATCTTCCGGCTGGTGGTCCCCCGAACAATGGAGTCATCCACTAACACCACCCGCTTACCTTCCAACTGATGGCGAATGGGGTTAAGCTTCAGCTTCACTCCGAAGTCGCGAATCTCCTGCGAGGGCTCAATGAACGTCCGTCCCACATAATGATTGCGGATCAAGGCCTGACGGTAGGGAATGCCCGATTCCGCCGCATATCCCAGAGCCGCGGCAACACCCGAATCCGGTACCGGCACAATCACGTCCGCGTCCACGGGATGCTGTCTTGCGAGCAACCGGCCCATCATTTCTCGCGTTTGGGCCACTGGCTTTCCAAAAACCAGCGAATCCGGCCTGGAGAAATAGACGTGCTCAAACGCGCAATGAGCCCGCGCCTCCGCCGGCGTGTATCGTTCGCGTGTTACACCTTCCGGCCCCACAATCACCATTTCGCCGGGCTCTACGTCGTTGAGGTAGGTGGCCCCGATCAAATCGAACGCGCAGGTTTCGGACGCAAACACCGTGGCCATTTGCCCACCGGCAAGCTCCAGATGCCCCATGGCAAGCGGACGGAAGCCGTGTGGATCGCGCGCCACGATGATGCGATCCTCTGCCAGAAATACCAGTGAGAAAGCACCCTCAATCTGCAGCAATGCTTCCCGGAGCGCGCCCGCCAGGGTCCGTTCCCGGGAACGCGCCACCAAGTGCAAAATCACTTCCGTATCGCTGGTGGATTGAAAGATGGATCCGTCTTCTTCCAGTTCCCGGCGCAGTTCAATCGCGTTGGTTAAGTTGCCATTGTGCGCGACAGCTACCTGCCCTTTGCTGCATGCCACCGACAAAGGTTGCGCATTCGTCACAACCGTATCGCCGGAGGTGGAATACCGGGTATGCCCGATTGCTAAATCACCGGGCAGGTGGTTCAAAACATCCGGCGTGAAAATATCGGCTACATGTCCCATCTTGCGGACGGTGTGAATCTTGCGTCCGTCGGAAGAGGCGATTCCCGCGCTCTCCTGTCCACGATGCTGCAATGCATACAAGCCCAGGTAAACGAGATTGGCCGCCTCCGGGTGGCCATGAAGCGCGAATACGCCGCACTCTTCGTGGAGCTTATCGAAAGGATCTTCGTGACAGGACATGGATTTACACCAACACGGGATTCTGAAGAAGGTCTTCGAGAGCGGAGCTCCACGTCTCCTGAAACTCGCCGACCTGGCAGTCGATCAGAATTTCATTCCGGTTACGAATCGTCATTCTCCATTCGAGTGTAACGCCAATTTCCACTGCGGGGACGCCATTCTTTTTGGCAGTTTCCAAGACGCGCTCCGGCATGGCCGTCGAAAGAAGAATACGCGAGGGACCCTCATGGAACAGCAGTAACTCGTGGGGCAAATCCGAATCCAGATCAATAGCCGCTCCCACTTGCGACGGACCAAACGAGCACTCGGCCAAAGCTACGGCTAGTCCGCCCTCGCCCACGTCATGGGCGGATTCGACCACGCCCGAAGACACCAGGTCTCGAACCGCAGTCTGGACCCGCTTCTCGTACTCCATATCGAGCTTTGGCGGCACGCCCCATAGAGACTGGCAAACAACTTTGGCGTACTGTGTCCCTCCAAACTCACGTGGCTCACAACCGCCCAGTCCACCCAGCAAAATCACGGAAGAACCCGCCCGTCTGAACGCCATGCCGACCGGCACCGCAGTTTTGAGCGTGCCCACGATTCCCACTACGGGTGTCGGCAGAATCGGCGAGCCCAGGGTCTCGTTATACAAACTGACGTTGCCGCCGGTAACGGGAACTTCAAAGTATTTACAAGCCTCCGCCAAGCCCTCGATCGACTCCACAATTTGGGCCATGATCTCCGGCCGCTCCGGATTGCCAAAGTTCAGGTTGTTGGTAGTCGCAATCGGGAGCGCACCTACCGTGGATAGATTCCGGCAACACTCCGCAACGATCAACTTCGTCCCCTCCCGCGGGTCGAGAGCGCAGTAGCGGCCATTGCCGTCCAGTGACATGGCAATAGAAGTACCCGTCTCTTTGATGCGAAGAACAGCCGCATCGGCTGCACCGGGACCGGCTAAAGTGTTCGTACGTACCTGATGGTCGTACTGTTCCCAGATCCAGCGCTTGGAGCATAGGTCTCCGGAAGCTAGCAAAGCCTTCAGGTCCCCTTTCAGATCGCTGCTGTGGACCTCCGGACCGTCCAGCGGCGCCGTTCGCAAAGGCGTCGTGAAAGGCCGTTTGTAGACCGGCGCTTCATCGGCGAGCGCCCTGTTCGGAATCTCGGCAAAGGTCACGCCGTGATCCTTCACGCGAAGAATGCCGTCGTCCGTCACCCGGCCGATCGTCACCGCATCCAGGCCCCACTTTTTGAACACCCGGAATACCTCGTCCTCGCGGCCACGCTCCGCCACCAGCAGCATGCGCTCCTGCGATTCCGAAAGCATCATTTCATACGGCGTCATGCCTTCCTCGCGCTGAGGAACGTACTGCAAATCGATCTCGACTCCTGTCCCTGCCCTGCTTCCCATTTCGCAGGTGGAAGAAGTCAACCCCGCCGCGCCCATGTCCTGAATACCGACGATCGCGCCGGTCTTCATTGCTTCGAGACACGCTTCCAGCAGCAGCTTCTCCATAAACGGATCGCCAACCTGGACGTTGGGCCGCTTCTGTTTGGATTCCTCGGTAAACTCAGCCGAAGCCATCGACGCGCCGTGGATGCCGTCGCGGCCGGTCTTGGCTCCGACGTAGATCACGGGATTTCCAACGCCGCTGGCCTTCCCATAGAAGATTTCGTTGTGCCGGAAGACCCCGAGCGCAAATACGTTTACCAGCGGGTTGCCGTCGTAGCTCTCTTCAAAGACGCACTCTCCGCCCACCGTGGGGACGCCAAAACAGTTTCCGTAATGCGAAATCCCGGCGACGACCCCTTCTAAGATTCGCCGGTTACGTGCACCGGTTTTCTCGTCGTCCAATCGTCCGAACCGGATGGAATCCAGAACAGCGATCGGCCGTGCGCCCATGGTGAAAATGTCCCGCAGAATTCCGCCCACACCGGTGGCCGCGCCCTGAAACGGCTCGATGAAGCTCGGATGATTATGCGACTCGATCTTGAAGGCGATTGCCACGCCATCGCCGATGTCGATGATGCCCGCATTTTCGCCTGGCCCTTGCAGCACATGTTTACTTTCGGTCGGCAGCTTCCGCAAATGAACACGGGAGCTTTTATAAGAACAGTGTTCGCTCCACATGACACTGAAAATGCCTAGCTCGGTGAGGGTTGGCTCACGGCCCAGCAGACTCAGGATCTTCTCGTACTCCGCGCTTGTGAGCTGATGGGCAGCAATCACATCGGGGGTGATCTTACTCATGATTGGAAAGCTTTTATGGAGGCTGACGAAGCGGCATCGGCGGTTGCCATCGAGGCGAGGATCGTAAGTCCATCGGTGCCGCCTACCAGCGGGTCGGACGCGCGTTCGGGATGGGGCATCATTCCCATCACATTGCGCTGCCTACTGATGATTCCCGCGATGTCCCGCATGGACCCGTTCAGGTGACTGCGATACCGAAGCACTACCCGGTCCTCGGCTTCCAGCTCATCCAACGTCCGTTCGTCCGCGATATAGCAGCCCTCACCGTGCGCTACGGGGATGTTCAACGTCTGCCCTTTTTTCGCCTGGTGAGTGAAAGGCGTATCCGTCGTAACCACTTCTAACGGGACGGTACGGCAGATGAATTTCAGTTCGGCATTCCGGAGAAGTGCTCCCGGCAGCAGGCCCACTTCGGTAAGCACCTGGAACCCGTTGCAGATTCCCAACACTAAACCGCCATCCTGTGCAAACTTTTTGACTGCGCCCATGATGGGCGAGAACTTAGCGATAGCACCGCACCGGAGATAATCGCCGTAGGAGAAACCGCCCGGAATAATCACCGCATCCACATTCCCCAGGGAATGGGAAGTATGCCAGATAAATTCTGCCTGCTGCTGAAGATTGTGCGACACCGCGTACCACGCATCGTGGTCGCAATTGCTGCCCGGGAAAACGACGACGCCGATTTTCATCTCGTCAAAAACTATCGGTCACCCTCTACGATGAGCTATGCTCCTGCACTTGCCGCCGGTGCGGCCTTCTTGCGAGTAACGCGCCGCTTTTCCACCGGAGGCTGACGATCGCTCTTTTTCAAGGCCGGCAGAACAATCGACGTCACAAACTTTTTCTCGCCATGGTCATCAAATTTAATTACGATGTAATCGTCGTTGCAGGAAAGCACTGAGCCGAGACCGAATTTTCCGTGCTCGACTTGGGCGCCTTGGGCGAATGCGGGTTTGCTGGCCATGGCTTCTTAAAGGTCCTTCTATAGGTGATTGTAACAGTTTGACTTAATGCCTGTCGATGGTTCCCGAGGCCGGAAATCGCGCCGCTTCGCTACCGTGGAAGAGGGCGTAAACAGTTTCCCTATAATGGAGTAAGCATTAGATGGACGATCTTAAGAAGAAGCTGCAGGATGAAATTGCAGCGCTCGAGTATGAACTGCACAACGAGCTGCCGAAAGAAATCCTGCGGGCACGCGAACACGGAGACCTCAGCGAAAACGCCGAGTACCATGCCGCCAAGGAACGCCAGGCGTTTGTAAATGCCCGGCTGGGACATCTCCAGACCCGGCTTCGTGACTTTGCCATGGTGGATTTCTCCAAGATTCCACACGACCGCATCGGGCTTGGTTCGCAGGTGGTTGTGCTCGATATCGACAAGGACGAAGAGCTCACCTACAACCTGGTGACCAGCGAAGAAGCCGATGTCGCCAAGGGGAAGATTTCCACCAGTTCGCCCATCGGCAAAGGCTTGCTTGGCAAACAGGTCGGAGATACAGTAAAGATTCCAATTCCGGATGGAACGAGAGAGATGGAAGTTCTCAGTTTAGCCACCATCCACGATCTCGCTGCCTCGCAAGGAGACTAACGCTAATGACCTACACCCGTGCTATCGGTCTGGGCGCCAACAAGATTATCAGGCTGATTGTACGGGGGCTGGCTCTTTCCAAAATCGATCCCAACGTTCTCACTTTTTTGGGTCTGGTCATCAACGGGGTCGCCGCCGCGTTTCTTGCATTTGGCCGCTTTCGCACGGCCGGGTTCGTCATTATCTTTGCCGGCCTGTTCGACATGGTGGACGGCCGCGTGGCGCGGGAAACCAATCGCGTTACGCGCTTCGGCGGCTACTTCGATTCCGTGCTCGACCGGTACTCGGATCTGTGCCTTCTGATCGGTCTCCTTGTCTATTACGGAACGATCAACCGGCCTCCGTACGTTGTGCTGACCGCGGTGGCAATGACGGCTTCGGTGATGATCAGTTATGCCCGGGCGCGTGCCGAGAACATCATCCCCACCTGCAAAGTTGGATTTCTGGAGCGCCCGGAGCGAGTGGTTCTGCTGATCCTCGGCGCGCTTTTTGACCGCATGGCCCCGGTGCTGTGGGTGATCGCCGTCCTGGGTAATTTAACCGTCATTCACAGGCTGATCTTCACTTACGGAGAAACCAAAAACCTGGAGGATGCCCAGCTCCGGGTGCGTTCGGCTGCCGCCTCCGGCAGCACTCCAGTTCAGTAACGCCCTACACTCCGTCTTCGAGAATCACGACGGCAAACGCGAGTTCCGCAGTGTGGGTCAGTGAAATAGAAACCCGTTTCACGCCCATTGCATTTGCCCGCTCCAGCGCCATTCCGTGAAATCGCAGCGTTGGCCGTCCGGACCGTTCGTTCGCCACCTCGAAGTCCTTCCATTTCACCCCCCCGCGCATTCCTGTTCCAATCGCCTTCATCGCGGCCTCCTTTGCCGCGAAACGCGCCGCAAAGCTCTCCGCTGCGCGCCCCTTCCGCGAAGCATAGGCTTGCTCGCCCGGAGTGTAGATCCGGTTCAGGAAACGTTCGCCGTAGACCTCAATGCTTCTGCGAATTCGAGGGACCTCCGCCAGGTCCGTACCTACTCCAAGAATCATAGTTTCAGCATGCGCATACAAGGCCCTAAAAGTCATGGACGGAAGGAGTGAGAGAATAAGGGCGTTCGCATGCACATCCCGGATAACTTCCTATCCACGCCGGTATGGGCCACTCTCGATGCAATTGCGGTACCTACCGTTGCCGTTGTGTCCCGGAAAGCGCACGCCGCTACAGACACCAACCGTCTGCCGCTTCTGGGCGTGATGGGTGCCTTTGTATTCGCGGCCCAGATGATCAATTTTCCAGTCGGCGTTGGAACCAGCGGCCACCTGGTGGGCGGCACTCTTCTGGCGTGTATCCTCGGGCCCTGGGCCGCTGCTTTGGTAGTCACATCTATTTTGATGATCCAGGCACTCGTCTTTCAGGACGGTGGGGTGCTGGCCCTGGGTGCGAACGTGATCAACATGGCGTTGCTGGGCGTTATGGCCGGCTATCTGCCCGCGAAGTGGCTTGTTCACACCAAGTGGCGAAACTACGGGGTCTTTGTCGGAGGCCTCCTGTCGGTGCTGGTCAGCGGAGTTCTCGCGCTCTCAGAGTTAACGCTTTCCGGTGTCCACATGCCGACAGCGCTGCTGGATGCTTCCCTTGGACTGTTTCTTGTGAACGCGGTCGTGGAGGGAGCCATTACGGTTTCCGTGCTACGCGCTATTGAACAACTACAGCCCGGTGCCACCCAACTCGAGTTGGGCTCTGAATCCCCTCGCCCTGCTCGTTCTGTATGGAAGAGCCTGGTTCCGGCGTTTGCTCTAGCCTCCATCTTGCTCGCCTCCGTTGGCGTTCTGATTGCATCCACTCTTCCGGACGGCTTAGAGCACCTCGCGAAGGCTCTGGGAATTCCGTTCGGCGGATACCCAACGTTGCATTCTCCGCTGAGCGAGTATCAGATCCAGGCGCTCGGAACAAGTTGGCTCAGCCGGGCTGGCGCCGGCCTCATCGGACTGCTGCTTATCTACTTAGTCTGTGCGCTTGGTGGCCACTTACTCGGCCGCGGCCGTCGCTCATACTCTTAGCCACCATAAGGAACTCGTTTGCGGCACACGACCTTTGCACAGTGGAGTAGCGGAGATAGCTTTGTTCATGCACTCGACCCAAGAGTCAAGCTGGTTTCCCTGGCCTGCTTTGTGGTGGCTTTAGCTTTGGTCCCGTATCCGTCTCCCATCCAACTTGGCGCCTGCCTACTGCTTCTGCTCGCCGTCGTCCTTTTGGCCCGGCTGCCGGCATTGCACATCTTTCAGATCTCCCTACTCTCAGTGCCCTTTGTCGGCTTCTTTGCCATCGTCTTGTACCTGAGTGGCGATGCCCAGCGCGCCTGGGCAGTTCTTGCCAAAAGCTATTTATCTGCGTTGAGCGTCCTCGTGGTTACCGCTTCCACGCCTTTGGCGCGGTTAGTGGCGGCAGGGCATTACTTCCGAATGCCGGAGCTTCTGCTGCAGGTAACGCAGCTAATCTACCGCTACTTCTTTGTCGTCAGCAGGCAGGCGCACGGCATGCAGACAGCTTTCCGGTCACGCGCGGGCCGGCCCGGCATCCGGGCTCTCCATGCCTCTTCCGGGATGATTGCAGTCCTATTTGGGAGATCCTACAACAAAGCGTCCATGGTCCACCAGGCAATGCTCGGCCGGTGTTTCTCAGGCAGGTTCCCCGCCCCCTCCTTCTCGGGTTTGCACCTCTTGGATTTTGCCGTCCTGGCAGGCAGCGTCCTGTTCGCATGGGGGCTGCACCTGATCTAAATGCCAGAGAACCTGTTAGAAGTTAGTGGCCTAACTTACCATCAGCCGAACGGATCAAAAGCTCTGGATGATATTAGTTTTTTTCTGGGGCGGAACGAAAATCTCATTCTGCTCGGTCCCAATGGGTCGGGCAAAACTACGTTATTGCTTCATCTGAACGGAACCTTAAACGGATCCGGGAATATCCGTGTAGAAGGGCTCGAAGTTACCAGCAGGAATCTCCCCGAGATTCGACGGAAGGTGGGAATCGTTTTTCAAGATGCCGACGAGCAGCTTTTTATGCCGACAGTCCTGGAAGATGCGATGTTTGGGCCCTTGAATTTGGGCTTAAGCCCCGCCGAAGCTGAAGCGGCAGCTGATCGGGCTCTAGCGGATGTCGGAATCGGCAAGGACTTACTCCGGCGCCCGCCCTTTCAACTTAGTCAAGGGGAAAAGCGTCGCGTAGCATTAGCAGGAGTGTTGGCCATGAGACCAAAGCTCCTGCTCTTAGACGAACCCACGACCTCGCTCGATCCTCCCGGACAAAAATCCCTGGTCAGCTTACTGCGAACCCTGCCGCAATCGAAAGTTATAGCAACTCACGATATACATTTTGCCGCTCAATTAGGTAGCCGGGCCATCTTTTTGGACAGGGGTCGCCTGTTAGCCGACGGTAGTTTATCCGAAATCGTACAGCGTTACAAATGGAATCCCTACGATTAGGGCTGCTCTGCCTTCCGAAAATTAGCCCACCGCTTCTTCTGGGCGGCGGCAATTCGCTTGCGGGCCTCGGGGCTTAGCGTGCGTTTCTTACGAGGAGGGGCATCAAAAGCTGGAAGCGCGTCCGGAGAGCCTCCCTTGGGCGGCCGCCCCACGCGCCGGCCCATCATTGCTCTAACCTGAGCAATCTGTTCGTCCAACCTGTGTCTCTGTGCCTCAAGGCCGTGGAGAGCCGCTTCCAGGATCTCTCTGCTTGGCGCTACAGACGTCTTTGCCATATATCTTTAGTTAGTAACACAAAAAAGGATAGGCACCAACAGACTCTTATAAGTTACTCGCCTAAATTTCTGTTTCGCACAACAGACTTACAGGTCCATCATTTACCAGGCTCACCAGCATGGTAGCTCCGAAGACTCCGGTCGAAACATCGAGTCCTGCTTCTTTGCAGTGCTCTATAAAACTTTTGTAGAGCGGCTCCGCCAGTTCTGGTTTAGCGGCTCGCGAATAGGATGGCCTATTTCCTCGACTAGTGTCTCCGTATAAAGTAAATTGGGAAACAATCAAAAGCCCACCTTTCACATCCGTAACGCTGCGGTTCATCTTGCCGCCTTCGTCGTCGAATATCCGGAGCTGCAGGACCTTCCTGGCCAAATGCTCCGCCCGTACCTCCGTATCGTCATCCCTGATTCCAAGCAGGACGACAAGGCCTTGATCAATCCGGCCTGCGACCTGGTTATTCACAGAAACATCAGCCTTCAACACTCTTTGTACAAACGCGCGCATAGGGGTTAGGGTCTGGATGAGATGATGAACCTCAGGCCAAATTGTTTATCCTTGAATGACTGTCTCTTCAGCAACCGCCTTGATTACTCTGCAAATCGTCTTCTGGCTCGCGGTCGCCGTACCGTTCTACGCCTATATCGGATATCCGTTGACTCTTCTGTTCTTACGAGTTCTACTACACCGGAGCATTGGCAAGAAAGACATCACTCCGCGGATCTCGCTTCTTATTCCGGCATACAACGAAAGCGAAAACATTGAAAGAAAAATCCTGAATTCTCTGGCGCTCGACTATCCTGCCGATCTTTTTGAGATCGTCATCGCCTGTGATGGTTCCAGGGACAACACCCCGGAGCTTGCTCATAAGATGGCGGCCAGACCTGAAGCCCATGGGCGCGTACGCGTCCTCGATTACCCGGTGAACATGGGAAAGATTACGGTTTTGAATACGGCCGTGCGGGAACTCACAGGGGAGATCATCGTCTTTTCGGACGCGTCCGCCATTCTGAATCCGAATGCGCTGCGTCTGCTGGTCAGGAACTTCGCCGATCCTAAAGTAGGTTCAGTCAGCGGAAAATATACAGTCATTAAACCTCACGAGGTAAATATCGGGGGCTCTGAAGACTTCTATTGGAGATACGAGACTTTTCTAAAGACGCAAGAGTCGATGGTAGCCTCGGCAATCGGCGGCCACGGTCACCTGCACGCAATCCGGCGCGAGTTGTACCCGTTCCCGCCACCCGGGACCATAAACGACGACTACATCATTCATGCCTCCGTCATTGCCAAGGGATGGCGAGCCGCCTATGAACCCGAAGCGGTGATTCGCGAGGAGGCTAAAGAAATGACCGGCTTTGGAAGGCGTATTCGCATTATGGCCGGCAACATCCAGCAGTTGCGCGAAATCCGCCCGCTTCTGAATCCTTTTCGCCCTCTTCCCGTGTTTTTCTTCGTGTGCCATAAAGGACTGCGGCTTTTAGTCCCATTCGCCATGATCGCCGCTTTCGTAGCGAACTTATTTCTGCTAAGTTATCCGCTCTATCAGGTTCTTTTCGTGGGGCAGGTAGTTTTTTATACCCTTTCTCTCTTAGGCTGCTATGTCCGACTCAGTCCCAAACTGCTGATGCTGCCCTATTATTTTTCCATGATCAATGCGTCGGCGTTCCTCGGCTGTTACTATGTTCTAACTGGAATGAAGCGAATGCCCTGGAAATAGGAAACGTTGTTTCATCCGGAACGCTCCTTAGCTCAAAAACCTATGATCAACAGATTCTTGCTCGTATTGACGGGCAGTTTTGTATTCGCACTGGGCGCAGTGGCCCAACCAGAAACCTGGCAGCTCGATCCGGCTCACTCCGCCGCGCAGTTCGCCGTGCGGCACATGGGAATATCCACGGTTCGAGGCGGCTTTACAAAATTAAGTGGTAACGCGATCTACGACCCGAACGACCCTTCCAAGACCTCGATTGATGTCACCATCGATGCAAACTCAGTTGACACTCGCGTCGACATGCGAGACAAGGATTTACGCAGCGATCATTTTCTGGACGTAACGAAGTATCCCACCATCACGTTCAAATCTAAGCAAACCCAAGCTGCAGGGCCAGACAAGCTGAAAGCGATTGGCGACCTGACTATTCATGGAGTCACCAAGGAAGTGACACTCGATATCGATGGTCCCAGCAAGCCGGTGAAGGACGCCCGCGGTAAGCTGCATGTGGGCGCATCCGCTACTACGACCATCAATCGCACCGAGTTCGGGATCACCGGCTATCAGGGAATGATCGGCAACGACCTCCCAATCACAATCGACGTGGAATTGGCAAGGCCGGCAACAGCTACTACTACGTCCACCAGATGATGCTCACCGCGCGGACAGAAGAGGGTTGGCGGCCGGCGTCCAGCCCTCCTTTTGACCTGCGTTCTGCTGCTTGAGCCAGACAAGCAACGGCTGAAAGTAGTCCATCATGGCCGAAGCGTCCGCCTTGTCCTCGCCGGTCATGGCTTTCATGGCTTCCGGCCAGGGCTTGGATTGTCCCATCTGCAGCATCGCGTTTAGCTTCGCTCCGGCTTCTTTTGATCCGTACACGGAGCAGCGGTTTAGCGGGCCCTGATAACCGGCGGCTTGACACATGCCGCGATAAAACTGAAATTGGTAGATCGCCGCCAGAAAATAACGTGTATAGGGCGTGTTTGCCGGGATGTGGTACTTCGCGCCGGGGTCAAAGTCGGCGTCGGTGCGATTCACAGGCGGGGCAACCCCCTGGTATTTTTCCCTTAACTCCCACCAGGCTTTGTTGTAATCCGCCGGCTTTATCTGGCCGGAAAACACTTCCCAGCGCCACTTGTCAATCAGCAGCCCGAAAGGCAGAAAGGCAACCTTATCGAGCGCTGTGCGCAATAGCAAAGGAATGTCCGCATCTGGGGGAGGTATTTCCTGAATCAGTCCAATCTTCTTCAGATACTCAGGAGTAATGGAAAGTGCGATGGCATCTCCAATCGCTTCGTGAAACCCGTCATTCGCGCCGCCACGGAACGAGAAAGGCTGGTTGCGGTATGCCAGCTGATAGTAGTCGTGCCCGAGCTCATGATGCACCGTCCGAAAATCGTCGGCAGTCATGTGTAAGCAAAGCTTCAGCCGCACGTCCTTGTCGTTGTCTACGTCCCAAGCGCTCGCATGACAAACCACGTCACGGTCACGAGGTTTAGTGAACAATGAACGCTGCCAAAAAGTCTCCGGCAAGGGGCCGAATCCAAGCGATTGAAAAAAGGCTTCGCCATAATGCACTGTCTGTTGTGCGGTCGTGTTCCGGTCGTGCAGAATCTTTGTCAGATCGTAGATCGGCGGCGCCGAAGCCGGCGCTGCCAAATCATAAATGTTGCCCCAGGCCTGGGCCCACATGTTTCCCAGCAGGTCGGCGGGGATCATCCCATCCGGCCGCTGAGCGACCGTGCCGTACTTTTCTATCAGGCGCCGCCGCACGTAGGTGTGAAGTTCCAGATAGAGCGGCTCCACTTGCTTCCATAGCCGCTCCAGGTCGGCGGAAAATTCGTCCGGCGTCATGTCGTAGTAGGAACGCCATAGGGCCCCGGTATCCGCAAAGCCCCACTCCTGCGCGCCTTTATTGGAGAGTTCCACAAACCGCGCATAGCGGTCGCGCATCGGGGCGCCTACTTTGTGCCAACCCACCCACATGGCCTGCAGTTCCTGGGGATTGCGGTTTTTCGCCATTCGCTCCTCCAGGTCGTCAATCCCCTCGCATTTGGATTGGTCATTGCCGGGGCAGTATTTACCGCGGCCGTAGCTGCCCTCCAGCGAAGACTCCACCTGTGTAAGCTCCGCCAGGAGTTTCGGGTCGCTGGGCGCGGAGCCGCTCGCAAGTTTCAGCAGCATGAATTTGCGCTGCAGGTCCGCCGGCATTTTGAGACCCTCGAACTGCCGCGCTTGCTTCGCCAACTCGGTAATGCGAGCACTAAGCCGCTCGTTCTCATGGGCCGCAACCGCTTCCGAATCGCCCGTGATGTATGTTGCCTGAATCCACGCTGCCTGTGCAGCAAGATTGGCCATAGGCAGCAGTTCGGATTCGGCCTTGTTCATAAATGCCTGGGCATCCGCCGCGGTCGGCTTCTCCGCAGCCGCAGCAACTCCGGTCAACAGGAGAAAAACGAGGGGAAATGCAAAAAGAGGTTTCACGCGGATCTCGCTAGCGATCGTTCAGCCCACCGTCCACAGCCAGAGTTTGACCGGTTATGAAGGTGGGGGATGTTAGGAAGAAGTGTACAGCATCGGCAATCTCCTCGGGCGTTCCTGCCCGGCGCATGGGAGTCGCGTCGATCATCTTCTGCACGCGCTCGTCCACGTCATTGAACGGAATAACACCGGGCGCGACGGAGTTCACTGTAATCGCTGGAGCGAAGGCTTTTGCCAAAGCCTTGGTCAACATAATGACGCCGGCCTTCGAGGCGCAATAGTGTGCATGCTCGGCCCAAGGGCGGATACCGCCTAAGGAGCTGATATTGACGATGCGGCCCGAGCCTGTCTGCATCATCTGGCGCGCGCCTTCCTGGCAGCAGAAAAACGTGGCCTTCAGGTTTACGTCATGAATGAAATCCCAATCCTCCTCGGTTATGTCGAGAGGATCGAAGCGCGTAAATCGCGCCGCATTGTTCACCAGGCAGTCCAAAGGCCCGAACTGCTCACGCACTTGTTGGAACAAGCGCCGGATCTCGCTGACTTGCGCCAGATCGGCCTGAAAAATAGGCGCTCCGTTGCACTCACGCGAAACCTCTTCCGCTTCTTTGAGCGATGTACCGTAATGAATCGCCACGTCGAAGCCACGGCGAGACAGCTCAATCGCAATTACGCGTCCGATCCGCTTTGCCGCGCCGGTGACCAGAACACGGGGGCGTTCAGGCATATCGGCTATGCGAAGAACTCACGAATCGCGTTGGCCGTGTAGACGATGTCGCGTGGTGTATGAGCGGCCGACACGAAGCCCGATTCAAACTGCGAGGGTGGGAAGTACACTCCGTGCTCCAGCAGGTGGTGAAAGAACTTGCTGAAACTTTCGGTATCGGACCGCTTCGCTTCCTCATAATTCCGAACCGGGCCCTCCTGAAAGAAGATCGTGTACATGGAACCGACACGGTTCACGCAAACGCTTGGAGGCAAATGAGCCGTGACCTCCGCCGTCAACTTTTCCATCGTGGCGTAAACGTCGGGGTTGGCCTCCAGGTATCGCAGCATCGCGATACCTGCCGTAACGGCAACGGGGTTGCCGGACAGGGTTCCGGCCTGATACACAGGCCCGGCAGGAGCCACTTTTTTCATTACGTCCGCACGGCCGCCATACGCCGCCATAGGCAGACCGCCTCCAATGATCTTGCCGAGCATCGTGAGGTCAGGCGTGACATTAAATACCTGCTGGGCTCCTCCGAAACTAAGACGGAATCCCGTCATTACCTCGTCGAATATCAGGAGCGAACCGTACTGTTCCGTGATTCGGCGCAAGCCTTCCAGAAAACCAGGCAGCGGAGGAACGCAGCCCATATTGCCGCAAACCGGCTCCACAATGATGGCGGCGATTCTGTCGCCATGTTCACGAAAAGTACTTTCCACCCGATCGAGATCGTTGTAGGGCAAGGCGATCGTGGTTTCCGCGAAACACCGGGGCACTCCCGCCGTGTCGGGCAGGCCCAGAGTAGCAATTCCGGAGCCGGCCTTCACCAGCAGCGAATCGACGTGCCCGTGATAACATCCTTCAAATTTCACCGTGATATCGCGGCCGGTAAAGCCCCGCGCCACGCGTAACGCACTCATGGCCGCTTCTGTCCCGGAGTTCACCAGGCGAACCATGTCCATCGAAGGAACGGCATCAATGATGAGTTCGGCTAGTTCTACTTCGCGCCCCGTGGGCGCCCCAAAGCTCGTACCGATCTCCAGGACAGAAACGATTGCATCGATGATCGGCTTTGGCCGGTGCCCTGTGACCAGCGGACCCCAGGAGCAGACGTAATCGACGTATTCGTTGCCGTCCACATCCCAGATATGGGAACCTTCTCCGCGTGCAATAAAACGAGGAGTCCCCCCCACCCCGCGAAAGGCACGAACTGGCGAATTCACGCCGCCGGGAATGTACTCTTGCGCCCGGCTGAATAATGCTTCCGACTGCGAAACGTTCATACGCGCGTTTGGCCGAGAATTAGTTTGCGGAACAGAAAGCTCATGAGAATCTCATGCACCGTCGTATTGACGTTGCGCAACAGACGCGTCTTCAACTCCAGGTAGGGCTGCGTTCCGGCAAACAGGTCCTGCATAATTTCGCAGAACTTAGGACTGCGCTTCATAAAATCGATCATGCGGGTAGGCACGGCTCCAAAGCAAATTACACCGCAGAAAAGACGCTTCGCCAGCCCGGCTCCATATGTAAGATCGAGCCCGAAGTCGCGGGAAATGAGCTGCTTATAGTGCTCCGCCCGCTTGTCCTCCTCATGGTCCCCGAGCACGGCCTGGCTTGCGAGGTCGCCCGAACGAACGGCGTAATAAAGCCCTTCGCCCGTAATCGGATCGACCAAGCCACCGGCGTCGCCGACGGCGATCCAGCGGTCACCGGCCAAGCGATTGTTGCGCCAGCCGCGAGACTCCAAGGCGGGCAACATGTGCCCATAGAACTTTGCGTCTTTGCGGGAAATGCCGCGCTCGTCCATGTAGCGCTCCAGCCGCCCACGGAGGCACTGTGCCGATTCACCCTTCCCGCAGATACCGACGGAGAGATGGCCGGCCCGGGGGAACACCCAGATGTAACCTTCCAGCTTCGGCAAAAACTGAATATCGATATGGGCCTGGTCGGTGGGGACCCAGTAGCCCAAGGCGTACATCGTATCCTGCGCTGTGTATTGCGTTCCCACATCGCGGAGCGGATTGCGCGCCCCGGTCGCCACAACACAGTAATCGGCGTCGATTTTGCCGGAGCGGGTCCGGATCTGCCACCCCGAACCAGTGCGGTCCAGCCCCATCACTCGTTCTTTCTCGATCTGGGCTCCAGCGGCTTCGGCGCGGCGCAACAGCAGTCCGTTCAAATCGAAACGCGAGTAGATCACCAAAGGCTGGCTCAGCGCCATCTTATAGGCGCCCGCCTTCGGGGCAGCCAGAAAGGTATCAGTGACTAGTTTCTTCGGCGTATCGTTATCAATCAGGTAAGGATACTGCGAGTAAGCCTTGTACGTGATTCCACCACCGCAGGGCTTTTCCCACGCGAGCTTTTCATCTAAAATGACGGTCTTTAAACCGGCACGCGCCAGCCGCTCGGCCGCGGATGCTCCCGCCGGGCCTCCGCCTAACACCGCAACAGTTTTCATTGAGTTTGCCCGCTTGCTCCTTGCCCTGGCGAGCCCTGGTGCGGGTTCGCCGAATCGATCGGAGGGTGGCCGGGAGGTAACGGGCTGGCCTGACTGGGCGAGGCCTGGCCATGAAGCCGGTGCCCTTGGGAATCGCCCACATTCACCACCACCCATTTGCCTCCCCGGTCCTCTAACGTGTACGTCATGGTCATGCCACTATCAAGGTTCCCGTCATTCTTAGGATGAAACGCCACCGTCGCGTACGCAAAATTGTTGTCGAACCGGACGGACGTCGTCGTGAAGTCCAGCCCTTTTAAGTCGAGACCAGAACTGGTCTGGAGGCGTCTTAAAATTGCTTCTTGGACCTTCTCCTTAGTTCTGATGCTGTTTCCACCGCATCCGGCCAGCAGCAACGTAATAAGAGGAATCGCGGCTAGCGGGCGTAGCATCATCCGATTATAACGAGATAGATCCGGTAAGCCCTTTATTTTCTCATGCGCCTTGCTACTATTCCGCTGGTTCTGCTACTTGCTCAGGCGGCGAGCGCTGTGACCGTTCCGGCCGGCACGGAAATACAAGTCCGTCTGACCAAGGAGGTCAGCAGCGCCGAGCCATCCGGGAAGGACATATCAGCCGTGGTCATTGCGCCCGTGCTGGTAAACAATGCCGTGGCCATCAGCCCCGGAACGCAACTGACGGGCAAAACCGCCGATGTCCGTGCCGACAAGCCCGCCGCAAATGGCGCGGCAGAGCAACCGGCCCAACTGCGGATTGATCTTACCCAAATTCAGGACAAGGGCGCATCGAAGCCGATCTCGTGCGTGGTTACCGGCGTCGATAATGCGCGTGAATCCGTCGATAGCAACACCGGATTAATCACCGGAATCACCGCGTCGAGCACTTTTGCAGCGCTGGCGGATAAGGGCGTGGATAAGCTCGCGGAGAAATACGGCACGTTGGGACAGCTCTTATCCGGCGTAAAGGGCTCCGTGATCAAGGATGCCAATCCGGCGATTGACTACAAGCCCGGAGTAGACTTCACCGTGAAGCTGAGTAAACCGCTCGACTGGAATGCCCCGACACAGGCGGGTTTACCCGGGCAGATCGCGAGCCTGGATGCGTTGAAGACGCTGGTCAACCAGGAACCTTTTCGTACGACTGCCGTGAAGCCGCCGAGTCCTTCGGATCTGACGAATCTGATGTTTATCGGTACGAAAGAGCAGATTCAGCAGGCGTTCAAAGATGCCGGTTGGGCGTCAGCCGATGAGTTGGACCGGACTTCGACCCTCAAAACGGCGCAGGCTATCATCGAGAACAACGGATACAGCGAAGCACCCATGTCGATGTTGATGCTGGATGGCAAACCGCCCGACATGACGTTCGAGAAGCAAAATAATACGTTTGCGTCGCGCCATCACATTCGAATCTGGCAGATGCCGCAGACATTCGACGGCAAGCCCGTATTTGTGGCGGCAGCCACTCACGACGTGAAAATCTACTTCTCAAAGACCAGCAAGTCCATCACTCACGGAATTGATCCAAACATCGACAGGGAACGGACCAAAGTGACAGACGATCTGGTTTTCACCGGGCGCGTTCTGGCAACCGCGCTAGTGGACCGCGCCAACATTCCGAAGGATATCTCAAATGCAACGGGCGATAAGCTACAAACGGACGACAAAATGTCCGTTCTGGAGTTTAAAGATAAATAAGCCCATGCAAATTGCCGAAAGGGAAGTTGAACCCGTATCGCTGTTGCACAGCGATCATCGATACAAATACCTGGATACGTTGGTTACGTTATTTGTCGTTGTCCTGCTTATATCGAATATCATTTCTACCAAGTTTTTCGCCATCGGACCGTTTCGCATCAGTTGCGCGCAGATGCTCTTTCCGATCACTTATATTTTTGGCGATATCTTTACCGAGGTCTACGGCTATTCGGCATCCCGCCGGGCGATCTGGTTTGGTTTCTTTGCCTCCTTTCTCCTAGTAGCGCTCAGCTACGTAGCGGTGAAAATTCCGCCCGCACCGGAGTACAACGACCAGCGTGCGTTCGCGACGGTTTTTGCTCCGGTGGGCCGAATCGTTCTGGCGAGTCTGCTGGCGTACTGGTGCGGTGAATTTGCCAACTCATTCACGATGGCCAAACTGAAGCTACTCACAAGGGGAAAATACCTTTGGACCCGGACTATTGGCTCCACCGTGGTCGGCCAAGCAATTGACACGACAGTGGTTATGTTTGTGGCGTTTTATGGAATGCGATCGGTCCATGTGATTCTGAACCTGATTGTCTCGGGTTACCTGATCAAAGTTATCTATGAGACGCTGATGACGCCGGTGACTTACGCGGTCATCGGATACCTGAAGCGAGTAGAAGGCGCCGACTACTTCGATACTGAGACCAACTTCAATCCGTTTGCAACCAGCAAGCAATAGGTGCGGTTCTGTTGCAATGTGGCAGTATCAACCGCCCACGTCGGGTGGTGCCCGCAGCAGCTTCACAGAAACCGTAAACGTCCGGTTATTACGAAAGATCGTGAGTTGAATCACGTCGCCGACGCGCTTATGAGAGATAGCGCGCACGAGGGCATCTTCGCGGTCGACCGGCTGCCCATCGATTGCCATGATGAGATCGCCGCCGATACCGAGCTGCGTATTGCCGACCACAACGATTTCGCGAGCTCCACGAATTCCAGCCACCATTTCCGAACTGCCAGGGACCACGCCCTGCACCAATAGGCCGCCGCGCCTGGGGAGGCCGAGTGCCTCCGCCAAGTCTCCCGCAACATATTCGGTTGTGATGCCCACGCGCGGTCGCTCCGTGACGCGACCGGCCTGATAGTCGCTCAGCAACGCCTTGGCCCGATTAATCGGGAGTGCAAAGCCAATGCCGAGATTCGTTTGGCCGACGATGGCGGTGTTGATCCCGATGACACTACCTGAAGAGTCCAGCAGCGGACCACCGCTATTGCCGCCGTTGATGGCGGCATCGGTCTGGATCATGCCTTCGATCCTCTGGTTGTCTTCGCTTTTGATGGCTCTGCCTATCGAACTCACAACGCCGGTAGTGAGCGTTCCTTCCAAACCGAACGGGTCTCCAATGGCGAGAACCTTTTGGCCAACCTGCAGGCGGTCCGAGTCGCCCAGCGTCAAGGACGAGAGCTGTTTCTTAGGATTGATCTTGATGAGAGCCAAGTCGTCGGAGCGATCAATGTCGAGAGGCTCCGCTGTGTACTGGGATTGATCGAACAGGGTGACCTGGAGACGACTGCTGCCCGAGATGACGTGAAAGTTAGTAAGAATGAAACCCTTGTTGTTGATGAGAAACCCGGAGCCCAGACTGTTCGAAGCCACGGGCTGAAAGAAGAAATCACGGCGAACAGTGGTGCTGGTGATGTAAACGGTTGCCAGACGGGCAGTCCGGTAAATATCGATGTTGTTCTGCTCGTCGGTGGTAAGGCCGGCGCCATGAACGGGCGTAGGTTCCGACCAGGAAGCACCGGTACGCAGAAATGGATGCAGCAGGCTTCGCAGTTTCCCAGGAGAATAGGAGGTAGCCCAGACGAATCCAACCACGATGAGCAGAGCTGCAAGAAGCGTGCGTCCCTTCATGGTCTGCCGGCCTCGGCGAGCCGTCGTAAATCGTTGAACACCTCGTTCACCTGTTGCGCTGTCAGCTCCTTGGTTCCTTCAGTATCGATGATGTAATGCGCGTACTTCTTCTTCTCTTCCAGCGGCAACTGATGACCGATGCGGGCGAGAGCGGCCTCCCGGGTGATACGGTCACGGCGCATGGCGCGGGCGATCTGGGTGTCTTCGCTGCATGCCGTCAGGATGAGCCGATCAAAGACGCGATAACGCCCGGTTTCTATCAGAATAGCGGCTTCTATTACGGCGATGCCGTTCGGGTGCTCCGCATTCCAGGCGGCCAACTCCCTTTCTTCCAAACGGAAGACGGCGGGGTGAACGAAGCCATTCAGGATTTGAAGCAGTTCCGGAGACCCAAAGACCAAGGCACCGAGCTTTTTGCGGTCGATAAAGCCTTCGGGGTTCAAAATCTCCGGGCCGAACGCGTCCACTGTGGGCCCATATGCTTCGCCCGTGGGCTCCAGAACCCGATGGCCCAGCCTGTCCGCATAGATCAGGTAGCAGCCGAGCCGCTCCAGTTCGGAAGCCACAAACGACTTTCCGGTAGCATAGCCGCCGGTGAGACCGACTTTCAGCATTAACTCAGGTGCTGTTCTGCTAAACGAACTGTATTCGACATCAACATGGCGATCGTCAGCGGACCCACGCCACCGGGCACCGGAGTGTAAGCAGAGGAGAGGTCCCGCATGGCGCGCGGATTGACATCCCCGACGAGAAGATTGCGGTTCTTCGCAAAGTTGGCGAGCCGCTGCGGTTCGTGAGCAAATAAGCGTCTCGCCTCTGATTCATCCGTCACGCGGTTCATTCCCACGTCGATGACGACAGCGCCAGGCTTGATGCAGTCCGCTCCGAGAAGCGCCGGTTTGCCGATGGCGGCTACGAGGATATCGGCGCGGCGGCATTCCTCCGGCAGGTTCCGCGTGCGCGAGTGGCAGATCGTCACTGTTGCGTTTTCGTTCAAGAGCATCAGAGCCATTGGCTTGCCCACGATCTCGCTGCGGCCAACGACCACGGCATCTTTACCCGCGATGGGAATTTGATACCGCTTCAGCAGTTCAATGATCCCGGCAGGCGTACAGGCGCGGGGTGCGGGCCGGTTGGCCACCAAACTACCCGCGTTAAACAGATGGAACCCGTCGGCGTCTTTCGCCGGATCGACGGCCAGCAGAATTTGCTGCGCATCGATTTGCGGGGGAAGCGGCATTTGGACGAGTATGCCATCGACATTCGCATCTCTGTTATAGCCATCGATGATTTCCAGCAGCTGTTCCGTTGTAATGCTTGCGGGTGGTTTCGTATCAAGGCTGCGGATACCTAACTCATGACAGGCTTTGATCTTGTTTCGAACGTAGATTTGTGACGCCGGATTGTCGCCCACCAAGATGACCGCAAGCGCTGGGGGGCGGCCTTTGACTTTCAGAGCCTCGATGCGGGGCCTCAGCTCCGCCAATATTTCATCCCTGATCTTCTTACCGTCCAGAACGATGCTCATTAAATCGTGAGGATAGCAAGGACGCCTGCTTAGGCAGTCACGGGAGCAGCGGGCAAGCCGCGGGCGGACTGCGCTGTTTGATCGACGCAGTAGCTGTAAGCGGCGAAGACGTTTTCAAAGACGCTGTCCCAGGACATGCTGACTGCATAAGTTCGGGCAGCTTCCCCCATCCGGGCGTGGAGATCGCGGTTTTGCATCAGGCCGCAGACATGATCGATGAACTGATCGTCATCTGCTGCGATATATCCGGTGACACCGTGTTGAACCAGAAATTTGGGACCACCGCCGGAGGTGACGACGGCGGGAACACCGGAGGCCAAGGCTTCCAGAATTACGTTTCCAAAGGTGTCGGTAGAGGAAGGGAAAACGAAGAGGTCCATGCCAGCGTACGCCTCGGCGAGAGGACGTCCGTGTAGTACGCCGGGCAGAGTTGCATTTACAACGTTTTCACGAAGCCACTGGTCGTCGGTTCCCTGCCCTACGACGAAGAATTCAAAGTCGCGATGGCCGCGAGCGACGAGGGCGTGGGAGAGTTGGGCGAGGAAGCGGACGTTCTTCTCGGGGGTTAGCCGTCCGACGTAGCCGATGCGGAAGGGGCCGGACGTGCGACTCCGATGCAGAGGAGAGAACTGGTCGGCTTCGACTCCCCGCCTCATCAGAAACACAGGACGTCCAGTAAGGCGCCGCAGGAAAGCGACGAGTTCGTCGTTGGGAGCCAGGACCACTCTGGCCTTGCGGTAAAACCACCTCAGGACGGCGAGTGAGCATCGCTCCACCCACCGGCCAAGCAGGCGACTGAGGCGGCGGCCGAGAAAGGACGCGATCCGCTCCAAGCGGCGGCCCGCGTACTCGTGCAGGCTGGTGTGCCAGGAGATGACCAGCGGCAAACGCAATCGCCAAGCGGCATACAAACCGAGCGCGCCCATATCACCCGGACCGGTGATATGAATCAGATCGGCACCGAATGTTTGGATTTGCTCGACGACACGATTGGCATAGCGGCCCATGAGGATGTCGTAGGGAAGATTGGCATCGAGCTGGATGCAGGCCGGCCCGCGCTGCAGTTCGCGGATCACTACCGGCCCATCGGCAACGGTTTCATTTACGGGGCCGGGGTGAATGCTGAGAAAAGGGATTTGCCGGCGGCGGGCGAAGGCCTCGAGTTGACGGCTGGTGAGAGCGACGCCATTCACCTCATGAAAGGTGTCGGGCATGAAGGCGACTCGAGGATAAGTGCTCAAATGGCCGCCTCCCTATCGGACCAGACCGAAGCACGATCGTGCAGGCAGACACGCAGAGCGGAGCGGATACCGCGCCACTCGATCAGGCGCATACCGGCGAGGAAATGATGGACGACTTTTGGGCCTCCGCCTTTCCAGACGGTTCTCATGGGAAGCGGTTCCGCATAGTCGTGGCCGAAGAAGAAGACGCGATCCGCCCACGTACGGCGGCCTTCGAAGGCTTCCGGGTAGTCGCGGACGACATCCACCATTGTTTGAAGTATACGAAGCCGCAAGGGTTCGTGGTATTGGGGCATGAACACGATATGGCTTTGGCGGTGGAAGCGGACTTCCTCAACGAAACCGGGCATCGACTCCGCGCGGGAGAGATTCAGGATCGCGTTAGGCTCCAGCCCGTGACGATCGCCTCCGGAAACTAACGGCAGACCGGCCTGGCGGCCGAGCCGAATGACCTGTTGATTTTCATGCCAGGGACGGAGGCCGTTCAGCTCCAAAGCGTGAATGGAGCGACCATGGCGGTCGAGCAAGCGGTTCAACACCTCCACGTGCTGAGCAAGGCCGATGCCTTTTTCGTCCCAGATCGGGTGATTAAGAACCAGAAGAATGTCCCGGTGCCCATTGAGCATGGACAGCGTTTCGCCGAGTCGATGATCTTCCGGATCTGCGGTATACGAAGCGAGTTGTCCGGCAATGGCACTGCTCTTCTCCGCAGGAATGTTATGGACCCCAAGATGAAAAAACGTGGGGCCGAAGGGGATGCTCCACTCGGTGGAGATGGGAGCATTACGGAACCGCTCCAGCACTTGAAGCATTGCGCCAGCGCGGATGTCGTCGTGGTCGGTGATGGAGACCAGGCCGGGTAGTTGAAACTGGAACTCGATCTGCTTTTCCTCCAGGCGGTGCGCCTGGCGCGGAGCAAGCGGCGGCGTCCAGAAGGCACGCCCGAAATCCAGGCCATGGCCGTTGCTTTCCGCGTACTCCGCCTGTTGACGGCGGATGGCACGGCCCAGGTATGGCACCTTGGCCGTGTAACGCGGGATCATTGCCAAACTTTCCTGGGAGTACATCGTGTGGCTGTGAAGGGAAACACCGGAGCGGAAGTCACTGTGAACACTGTGGTCCCGCCAGAAGAACTGAAGCTTAGTCGCCGCAGCTTTATGGGTCACGACTGTCATGGATTCGCGATTACAACCCCGTCCTCATGATGGTCTGCGGATGTTACCCGTCCATGTGCATTGCATAAAAACCAGATGAAAAGGAGCGGGAGCAATCTGTTTGGCGGATCCGTCGACCGAATTCGATTGCAACCCGGTGACAGGGAGCGGAGTTGTCAGAGAGCAAGTCGTCCTTTAACGCGTCAGGCAGCTTCGGAAGAGCTTTGAGGGTGTTCGGGAGCGACGCCGGGGCCGCTGAATGGAGCAATCAATGGAGTAGCCGGAACCGTGTTTTGCGAAACGAAGCCATGGTTTTCTTCGGGAGCGACGGCTGCGAGGGGCTGTTGCGAAACGGACTGCGTAGGGACTTCCTGTGTTTGCGGAACGAAGCCACGCTGCTTTTGCAGTTGATGCAGGGCGGCCAGCGCTTTGTGAAACCCGCGTTCGGCCGAGGCCATCGTGCGCTGGATGATTGCTAACAGGCGCAGTCCCCGCTCCAACTCGTCCAGGGCGCCGGTGCCCATGATGCGGGCTTCCAGCTTGCGCATGCGGCGTAAGCGCCAATAG
>DATIMM010000208.1:0-7989 GCA_035475295.1 Bryobacteraceae bacterium | reverse complement strand
CTCATTGCGCGAGCTAGAGACGGCGCTCAGTACAGAGCTTCGCCACTGGCAAAACAACCGAGCAGAGATTCAGCAGCTGATGGGCTATCCCTGGTGGAACAAGGGAGTAGGCATCCTATCATCCATTCCGTGATAGAGTATTACTGGGTGGCGCAGGGCTCTCTGTTCTGATTTGTACAGGCTACGCACGCTCGCCGAAAGCACACATTCAATTGCGCTCCCCTATTTTGTAACCTTGTCCCCCTATATCTAATTTCCGAGAAGGACAGGCTTCGCCCAAAGAGGATGAGCGTGGATAACTACTCGTTTTGATGGAGTGTACCCAGCACTCCGCAAACGCGTTCAGATTCGGACTACGGGCCGATGCCCACCCGGCCGATGTTCGCCTCTTCCGTGTCACCTCGACCGTGATCTCCGTGCTCGACTACTCCACCGGCTTCGCACACCGAAAGAAAACCCAAAGCACCTAGAATCGCACTAATCATGTCGACCAAAAACCAGCTGTCACACGCTGCAACGATGCTGCCAGCCCATATGGTTCGTCGACCATTGACGTCGAACACCGATAGCTTTTCGACTACAGACAACGGTTTATGGGACTTACACGCCTCGCCTTAGGACGTTCCTGCCGACCCGATGTCGTCCGCAACTGAATCCACGCGGCTTTGTGGTGTTATGGCTTTGGCGAGAATCTGCATTTCACTGCGTAATGCAACTAATTCGCTACGCAGCGCTTCCGTCGACTGCGCTTGTTGGGCCATTAAGTCTGCAAAATGCGCTTCCATGGTTTGGGCGAGCTCGGCCGTCGGCTCCGCTTCATGCAGATCCATATATGTATCGATGGCGAACTGGATCCAGTTCAGCCATTGCGCCGCTGCTGCAGACTTATTCACGAACAGTAGTCCGTAAAAACCCAGAGCGAGTGGTAACAGCTCTTTCAGGTTGAGGGCGTTGCCCATGGCTTCCTGTACCGCTCGATTTAACGTGCCGAGAAAACCGTTCAGAGAACGTTGGGCATCGGAAATGCACGGCCCTACACTCTGGCCCCCGATCGCGAACAGTCCGTGCTCTGTAGCATAGACTGCCAGCTGGGCGGTGAATCCTGTGAATTGTGCGAGATCATATCGGATTACGATTGTCCCCAGAAGAACGTTGATCTCCACGGCCTGGATGCCAGCCAGCTCTCCCAAAGACTGCTGAATGCCACGCAGCTTCTCCACGTTCCCCTTAGCTGCAGGAATGCGCAGTCGAATCCGTCCCGGAATGTGATGCAGTAGATCTGCGGTGTCGCACATGGGCATATTCTTCGACGCCAATATACACAAACGCTCCCCATGGGCTCACGGGCCGCGCTCTCATACCTTCAGTTCCGTCTGGAGTTCCCGATGCGGCTTCTCAATCAGACAAGTCGGTATTTACGTTAGGCTCTCGTCATCACGCCCGTACTGTGTCGCTCGCCAGAGCCTCCCGCCACTCGTTCCAGGTCGAGCGTAGAACGTCACGACTGAACACCAGGTACCGTTTGTCCGGTGAAAATACCTCCAGTGTGATAGTGCCGTCGTATCTACAAGCCTGGAGAGCCTCAACCGCGGACCGGAGTGGTACTGTTCCCGTACCGAGCGGCAAATGAAGATCGGCATGACCTCCCTTGTTGTCGTGCAGGTGCACATGCTTCAGCCGCTCACTGTGTGCCCGGAGAATTTCTTCGGTCGTGTTCTGCGGCACCTGCAAGTTCGCGTGCCGATATCCAGGTGCAAGCCCAGTTCCGGAATTGGATCCAGAAGTTCGCCGAGCTGGGCGGCGGAATTGTAATCCCCAGGCAGGTTCTCGATCATCAGACCCACTCCGGTCTTTTCGATATCCGGCAATAGCTCGCGCAGGGAGTCCAGATTGCGCTCGATATAAAACTGACGTGGATGCCAAGGCGTATGCCGATCAGGATGAATGTTCATCCATTCCGCGCCGACCTCCGCGGAGCCATACAGGCAACGCCGGAGTTCCGCAACAGCTGCGGCGCGGATCTCCGGAATCGCGCTCGCCATTGGCAGGTACCATGCGGTGTGCCCAACAACTTTCATACGATTCCGGTTTAGCGCTGCGCGAACTCCCCAAAGTCGACGTTCCAGGAGGCGGCTGCGGGTGGCTCGAAGGTAAGATCAATGAACTCCATTCCGAGATCTGCCATCCAGCTAATCTCGTCGATGATGTTGCGTTCGGGATGGTTCATAGTACCGATCAGCATGTGTCTTGCTCCTCGTCAAGGGCGGCGTTCTTTGTCAAGGGTGGGAGTGAACCAAGGTCTGCTATCCAGCAGCCTTGCTCGTTGTCGGCAGTCGCCTTTCTCGGGTGCCGCATCGGCGATACTGAGCCGCTCCAGTATGGCCGATGGTAACTCCTCGTAGCGGTCCGGGCAGATCCAGCGGAACGCTCTGACCAGGGCGGCCATCAGGGGCGTGTCCTCGGCTGTGCGGCTGAACAGGTAGGCCCAGTCAAGCTCAGCGCCAATGCTGTACAGCATATTGATGGCATCCGGCCAGTCGCAGCGGTCTCGTTGCAAAACATAAAGTTTGGTCCACAACGTTTCTTCCGGCCGCAGTAGCCGGAATGTGAGCCCGTCCACTGATACCAAAGGCCCGTTGAGCCACTCAGGATCGACCTGCGCCCGCTGATTGGCCATCGCCCATATAACATCCACAATCAAATCGTCTTGAATGCCGCGAAAGATCCAATTACGGTCATACGGAGCGCGGTCGTAATAGTCCAGAAGGCCGGCATCGAGAATCACTTCGATCATGGCTTGGCGGTTCTGGCGCTGGATGTAAAAGTCGATATCCCTGGTGTCGCGTAGCTGCCCCGCATACGCCATCGCAGCCATCCCTCCCCCAATGGCGAACGGGATTTGACGGTGCAGTGCCTCGTTCATAACGCCCCGATACAGTAGCCACTGCTCCGGCGGCAAATTCTCGCACCACACATGGAACTGTTCGACCCTTTGCTGAATTGGTGATTTGGCTTCCACGGGTGCGGTCATCAATGACGGTAAACGTCTGTGCGCGAGAGTCTCAGACCTAGTATTTATTGTGGTGATGAGGCCGCAACAGCGGAGTGGCCTCGCAACGTTATAAGTGAAGTTCGGGTGAAATCTGCTGCCCCGGGATGCAATCTAACAGAAGTTAATCAGCAAAGCAAATCCGAGGTGTCCCATGGCTAACTCCGTTCGAGACGTCATGACTGCAAGTCCAATCTGTTTACCGGCAAACACACCCATCCGGGAAGCTGCACGCCGAATGAAGGAACGCGATATCGGCGATGTGGTTATTGAGAAAGATGGCAAACTCTGCGGCATTGTCACGGATCGCGACATCGTGGTTCGTGCGGTCGCGGAAGGAAAGAACGTCGAAACGACCGACCTGGAGTCTGTCTGCAGCAAAGACGTGACTTCGATCTCGCCAGACCAGGGGGACGATGTGGCGGTGCGACTCATGAAGGAGAAGAGCATTCGGCGCCTTCCCGTTGTAGAGAACGGAAAGGTCGTCGGGATCGTCTCTCTGGGTGATCTGGCCGTCGAAAAAGACCCCCAGTCGGCCCTGGGAAAAATCAGCGCGGCAGCAGGCAACACTTAATCGTAAGAGGGCGATTATGCTCTCTGCTCGAACGATGAACGATGCAGGTTGAGCCTATTTTTCGAGATCGCGCCGATGCAGGCAGGGTACTCGCTAAGCAGGTCGCAGAGTCAATAAAGGACCCAAGATCGCCGTGTTGGCCCTGCCGCGAGCCGGTGTGCCTGTAGCGTTTGAAGTCGCTCGAGCACTCCACGCCGGACTGGACATTTTTCTGGTGCGGAAACTGGATTCCCAGGTCACGAAGAACTGGCGATCGGAGCCATAGCCAGTGGAGGAGTTCGTGTGTTGAATGACGCATTGATCAGAGCGCTACAACTCTCTCCGAATCTGATTGACCGCATCACTGCTCGCGAAGATCGGGAGTTGAAGCGGCGAGAAAACTTGTACCCCAAGGGCTGGCCTCCGCTGGCGGTTCACGACCCACGGCCATTCTGGTTGATGATGGCTTGGCAACTGGGGCCAGCATGAAAGCCGCTGCAATAGCACTCCGCCAGCAACATCCCAAGCGCATTGTCGTGGCTGTTCCCGTCGCCTCAGAGAAAACCTGTGAGGAATTCCGCAGAGAAGTAGATGAAGTCCTGTGCGTCGATACACCGGAGCCGTTCCATGCCGTCGGACTCTGGCATGAGGACTTCTCCCAGACCACTGATGAGGAGGTAGAACAACTGCTTGAACAGGCGCAGCAGCACGCCGCCTCACCACATACGCAAGGCAGATAGATATGCCGAAGGCCACAGAATTGCAGGTTATCGATTCGGTTCAAAGGGTTTTGAACCCTTTGACCGGCAGATTGTCCGATTACGACCCACTTTTGCAACAGATCGGAGATGCACATATCGTTCTCATCGGCGAAGCATCTCACGGGACCTACGAGTTCTACAACCATCGCGCTGAAATTACCAAGCGCCTCATCCAGGAAAAGGGGTTTCATGCGGTTGCGGTCGAGGCGGATTGGCCCGATGCTCACCGTGTTAATCGATACGTTAGTTTGAACCGATCCCGCGCCGAAGTGGTGCGCTATTTGGAAAAAGTCGATCCTACCGCGGCAAGCCGGGCACGCCAACGATACGCTTGTTTTGACCATTACGGTGAGGATGAACAAGCCTACGGGTATGCAGCGGGCTTCGGAATGTCGGAGTCCTGCGAGGGCGAAGTAGTGCAACAACTCGTTGACCTGCAGCGCCGCACGTATGAGTACATGCATCGCGATGGACAGGTAGCGGAGGATGAATTCTTTTCCGCCGAGCAAAATGCCAGGCTTGTGAAAAACGCCGAAGAATACTATCGTTCGATGTTTCGGGGCCGCGAAAGCACGTGGAATTTGCGGGACCGCCACATGGCGGAAACACTGCACGCTCTTTTGGCTCATCTGGATCGCCGGTTTGGCCGCAGCAAAGTTGTGGTCTGGGCACACAACTCGCACCTCGGTGACGCACGTGCAACACAGATGGGGCGGCGTGGTGAATGGAACCTGGGCCAACTGGTTCGCGAACGATATTCGCAGGATTCGTTCTCGGTGGGCTTTACAACCTTTTCCGGCACGGTCACGGCGGCACACGACTGGGGTGACGATCCCCAAACCATGCGTGTTCGGCCCGCAGTTTCCAATAGCTATGAGGCTCTCCTGCGTGCTGTGGGCAATGCCGCTTTCCTGCTGACCTTCGCTCCCCACGCCCAATTATCGGCCGAGTTCCGCACCGAGAGATTGGAGCGGGCCATCGGAGTGGTTTATCGACCGGAAACGGAACGTGTCAGTCACTATTTTTATGCCAGTCTGCCGGACCAGTTTGACGCTGTTCTTCATATCGACGAGACACGAGCGTTGCCGCCGCTGACACGCTACACCGAACCGCATCCTGAAGAAGTGCCAGAGACGTTCCCATCCGGGATTTAGCTAACTTATGCCGGCCAACGAAGCAGTCCGAGCAATCTGTTCAGATTCGGCCGTCTGGCGTTATTGGCGACTTGACGCTTCCCGCCAAGGCTCGCGGCATGGTCATTTTTGCCCACGGCAGTGGCCGCAGTCGTTTGAGTTCGCGCAACCGGTTCGTCGCGAGTGTGCTGCTGCAGGCCGGATCAGGAACTTTGCTGCTCGATCTACTCAACACCGAGGAGAAACAGGTCGACCTAGGGACGCAACATCTGCGGTTTGACGTAGATCTGCTTGCCAGCCGGCTCGTCGAGGCTACCGAGTGGATGACAACCGATTCCAAAACTGGCAATTTGCCAGTGGGGTATTGGGAACCAGCACAGGCTCTGCAGCCCCACTGAGAACTGCTCCTCAGCTTCCGGAGACAACGCGTGCGGTTGTCTCTCGAGCCGGGTGTGCTGACCTGGCCGGTAGTTGAGCTCAACGAGAACGCTTGGAACGAACTCCGATGTGAGGAGCAGCTGAAGATCATACCTGGAGCTAAGCATCTGTTCAAAGAGCCAAGGACGCTCGAACAAGTAGGGAGCCTGGCAAGTGACTGGTCAGAACGCCATTGTTCGACTCGATTTCACGCAAGGAGTAGTCCCCTATGAGTGCAACTGGTTTGGATGTATTTGATACGACACTACAGAAGACGAACGAATGGCTGCAGGATCATGCAGGAACTCGGGACCGAGAGCCGGCAGCAGGCCTATCTCGCTTTGCGCGCCACTTTACACACGCTTGGCGAGCGTCTGCCATTGGAGGCAATGGGAGGCAATGGTGCATTTAGGAGCGCAGCTGCCGATGCTTATCCGTGGCTTTTATTACGAGGGATGGAGTCCCAGTGTTGACATGTATAAGTGGAATCGCGATGAGTTGTCGTTCGCCAGTATTCATCCGCCATAAGAGTTGCTAAGCCGCAATGCGTTCATATCGGTGATGAAGGCCGCCCAGTTGGGGAATAGCGACGATCTTTCCCAGCTTCGCCACTTCTCGAGGAAGCGGGCATTGCTTGCCCAGGCTCAGGTGCGTTCTCAATTCGTGGTAATAGCGGAAATAAGAAGACAAAGTCCTCTTGAGATGGCGAGCGTTCAGGATGATGTAGTGGTTCAGACACTCCCGTCGAATCGAGCCGATGAGTCGCTCGGCGTATGGATTCTGCCAAGGACTGTGCGGTGCCGTCAGAATCTCCTCGATACCCAGCGACTGGATTCGCAGCCGAACCTCAGCACTGTACCGGCTGTCGCGATCGCGGAGGAGATAACGGGCCGCTTCGCGGTCTGCGAATGCCTGTACGATCTGTTGGGCGGTCCAAGCCCCGGTCGGATGCTCCGTCACATTAAAGTGCAGCACCTTGCGACGATCATGTTCCAGGACAATGAATACGAACAATACCTTCATCGTGATAGTCGGCACCGTAAAGAAATCAGTGGATACCATTTGGCCGATGTGGTTGTGCAGGAAGGTCCTCCAGGTCTGGTTCGGCGGGCGGCGGAGCCTGCGCAGGAGACGGGAGACAGTGCGCTCGGAGATCACGATGCCAAGCATTTTGAGTTCGCCGTGAATCCTGGGCGCGCGCCACAACGGATTGGCGGTAACCATCCCCTCGATTAATCAACGTAGTTCTGCGGCGGTGCGGGGGCGACCTCGACGTCGGACCTGCCGGTTGGACAGCCGAGCCCAGAATCTCCGAAACCGTTCGCGGTGCCAGCGGACGACGGTATCTGGCTGCACGTAAATCAGGTGACGTCGCCAGTCGGCCCACAGGCTGCGGAGAGTCATCCAAAATACCCGATCCAAGGTCGTCAGCAGCGGGCGTTTCCGTTTTCGCTGAAAGGCGGCTAATTGCATTCGTAGCGCTGCGTTCTCGATGGCCACGGCCTGATGTCCGCTGAGGAGCAGGCGGACGAATCGAAACACCAACGGAAAAAGCACTGGCATGTCTCTGCTCCTTTCCATTCATCTCCATCCCAGTCAACCGGTTACGAGCGGATGCAATATTGGCGAACCACAGGCGAATGCGGCGTCGTATAGTCGTGAAGGGTCTTCACCAGTCGCGCGCTCCTGAATCGCTGCTCAACACCCCAATAATGTCTCTTCCTGTGGCCGTCACGGGCAGTCCGTTGGATGCTCGCGCCAATTTGATCAGTGCAAGTCCACTTGCATCTCAGATATGCGGCTGCGTCGATACTTGTCGAACTGCTGGTGCAAGTACCCACCCAATTGCCCACCCAGGGGCGTACTTTTAGTGCTTAATTTCAAATTTTACACAAAAATATTTGCTCTGTAATCAATAGCTTAGGAAATGACGTCTGGTTCGGGACCAGGAGGCCGGAGGTTCGAATCCTCTCGCCCCGACCAATTTCATTGTGTCCGAACCGGACACATGGGTAACAGAACGTTCCTAAGACATAGGTAACACTTTTGGCCCGAAAGGGTTTTCGAGGGGCTGCA
>DATIMM010000207.1:0-37448 GCA_035475295.1 Bryobacteraceae bacterium | reverse complement strand
GCAACAAGCGATCCTGTGTTTCGCCGAAGATCTGTTGCCGAAAGTGGTCGAAATAGATGCGGCGAACTTGCGGATACAGCCTGTTTCCCGCATACAGGCCCCACCGGTAGCTCAGCGGAGCGCCGTCCCGATGATAAACCGTCAGCGTCTCCAATGCTTGTCGTAGCGTATCGAGGCGGCGCAGGGCGGCCGCAGAAGCAAGACTTCCGGGGGTAACCGCCACTGCACTGCCGTGAACCGCACTCTCGATCTGCTGCTCCAGCGCACGATTTCGCAAGAACGAAACTGTAAACCCGATGCACAAAATCAGGCATACGGCAGCCACGACGCCGAGCAAACTACGCCGCAGCAGACTGGTTTTCACGCTCGTGCCACTCGCGCCGGCAACGGTCCGGTCACCCAGTATTACGCTGTTGAATAAACGCCCGAGAAACAGCCACTGCGGAACTCTCCTGGCGCTCGTCATCAACCGTGAAGCGGCCGGGGCCGCGGATGGGATGCTGGCGCCGGGCCGAAACATCCGGGTTGCACCTGCGTCATCTTGCCGGCTGATCTGTGCGGCCGCCGGCTCCGGTGCCGATTCGTTGACGACGACCGGACGAACCCCCGAAAAGTAAAATCCGCGCAGGAATGGTCCGACAGTCAACTGACTGGGCCGGCACAGGTCCACTAACAACTGCAGTAGTGGTGTACGCAGCTTCCGGAGCTCACGGGGAAATTCATAAGTTCCGGGCAATCGCGCTGGGTCGTTCTCGCGGGATAAAAAATCCGGCCGCGCATTGCACAAGGAGTGGAACAAGTTATCGAACGTCAGGTCCAGGATGTTGCGCTGCTCTTCGACATATATGCCGGCGTCCGTTTCCTGCCGCAACGGAAGCGTAACGCCGAGCACCTGTGCGATCTCCTCGTTCGAAAGATTGTGAACAAAATCAGCAAAAAACGGAATCCGGTCTGACTTGGTAAACAGCACGTAAACCGGCAGCTGAATCCCAAATGCCTCCGCGGTTTCGCCAAGACGAGCCCTTAAGTTTCGGGCGAGTGTACTGACCGCTTCTCCCCCCGCGATCACTTGTTCGATATCGATGCACACCAGCGCCGCGCGGGGAGCTTGCATCTTGTTGCCCACCGCTGCCGTTAACCGCCGCGGCTGTAACTGCTTCAAGAAGCTCTTCCAAACAGCCGAACTCCCGAGCAGAGCACCACCTGCTTCCGCGAAGATCGTTCCACGCGAAAACCATAAATTCGCAAGCCGGGTAGGCGCAACGCTGCTGTCCTGGTAAATGTGTCCCGCGAGCAACTCAGCTTCAAGGCCAGAGTTCACCAAGGCGCTTGTTTTCACACTCCCCGATTCGCCGAGCAGGAGAATGGCAGGCAGGTTTCCGATGCGTGCGCCATTGGGAAGCCGTGCCGCCGATAGCTTCCGTTCCGCCCCACGGAACAGTGCGCCAATGTCGTCCTGACCGCTTACGGCAGCGTCCAGATCGGTGGGGAGATTTTCCTGTTGCCTGGAAAAAAACCAGACGATGGCAATGGCGGCGATCGCGCCCAACAACATGAGGGCAAGCCGCAGCGCCAACAAGTGCGATCCATGGACCCCAAGAAAAGCCGTGCCCACCCAAAGCAGGATCCAAAAGACAACCAGTCCGACGCCGCTGAGGACAATAACCTTGCGCATAGTTCCCTTACGAAGAAAGGCCCGAGACCGCGGACCGCAGCACGATCTGGTACACGAGAAACAGAACTGCCGTGAGTACTGCGCACGCAATCGCAGCGGCGGCCAGTCTCCGCGACCACCGATCGCCGGCGATAGAGACCTGCTCCGGCGGCGGCGCCCACTGCGGTGAAAGATCGCTTTGAGGACCTCGGATGCGGCGAATCTTCGTTCCAGTCGCCTCGAGAATCGACCGCAGTTCGCCACGGTCGTCCAGACTATAACGGCCACGGTAGCCGAGCAGGAGACACAGGTAATGAACCTCCAGGACGTCCGCAACTGCTGGAGAATCATCGCGCCGAAGCAGTTCCCGGACGTTTCCGAAGAACACTTCGCCCGCTATGTGCTCGTTAAAGAGTTCTTCCTGAAGTGGCTTACTCGGCCAGCTTGCAAAGATCGGATTTTGGAGATTAAGAACAGTTTCGTCCAGGAAACCGACCACCGCCAGGGTAGCCATCTTGATGTCATCGTGACTATACCCCCCGGGATTCCGGGCTTCCTGGGCTGCCTTCCTCACCGCCTCGCGGATATGCTGACGGAAGAACTCCGCGTCCGGTATCGATTGCCGGTTCGACCGCAGGCGCACGATGGCAGTGAACAATTCCTGGAAAATGAGGGCCAGATTTCCTGTTGTGGCCTTTGCTGCGGTAGGTTGTGTCACGGCGAGTGTCCTTAGGCTCCGGGAATAACGAGCAACTCAAGCTCCGGGTCGGAGAACTCTCCCGGAACGTAGATGCCTACTCGTCTGGTCTGCACAATGTTGTCCCAGAACGGGCCGCTTCTTGCGATGCCGAAATACTGGGCTTCCAGCTGAGCTGGAATGGCGGCGGGCGGCACGGGCAAATGCGTCAGTGGTAGTCCCGGTATGGCGCGTTTCACGAGTTCGCCGACGAATTTTGCGGAACAAATCTTTACCAACTGCGGAGCTTTTGTGATCAACTCAGCCTCCCCGATGCTCGCGCGTATGCCGAAGATCCATCGAGCCCGATCGAGGCATCGCGTATCCGTGATCTCCCCCTCATAGAAGTTCTCGGCAACTTTTTCCAGACGTATGGAAGTGTAGTTGGACGGGACAATCGTCTCTAAATGCGTGCGGATATGCCGGTCGAGTGCGTCAAAGCACTCAGTTAGATGCTCGTGGTCGTAGGATGGCAGCGACTGCGGACTGGAGTTGAGCGGAAATGTACACAGCGCGCCTGCCAGCCTTGAAAGCTCCACAAATAGCTCCTCTGGATGGCTCCGCTTTGAAGTCGAAAGGTGACGCAGCGGCGCAAGGGCCGAGTTCACCGCGTGCAAGAGCCAAAAGCTGGCAATGTCACGGCCGGAGAATTCGCCGGAAGGGCGGATCTCTCGCGACGTTCGTCCCATCGACGAACTCTTTTCCTGGAGAATTTCCAAAAGCCGCTGGAGCAGCAACATGAGCCGCTCGCTCGCCGAGATCTGAAGACACGGCGGAATGAAGTGAGGATCAAGGGCCAGATGCCCGGCGCCATCCCTCATCACGCGAGCCAGAGCGAGTGTCACCATGCCATCCGCTGCTTCGGTGTCCAGCATCAGGCGAATGTTCTTGCGCGCAAACTGCACTGCGCGTTCGTCGGATCCGGTCGTCTCGTCACAAAGTTGTCGTGCTTCCGCCGTAAATCGCGTCGCCTTGCTTTGAGGCGCAAGGGCGCAGTTGAGCCCATTTGAAGTTTGCTGGGGAACTGCGAGAAAGATCGTCAAACGGTCAAGCGTGGGTGGAAATAGATCGGCAATCGACCTCGCTGGCGGCAGGCCATCGCAATCGGGCATCAGAAAAGACAGCCCGTCGGGAAAAATTCCCCGAGCATGCAGCAGGGCAAGCGTTCCGTTCCGAAGTGCCTCTTCATCCAGGGCGTAGCCCAGTACTCCGTACGGCTGACGCCACAAATTCGAAATGGCAAATTGAATCGAATCCTCAAAGTACTGGCGTTGCGCCTGAAAGTGCTGTGGACCAAGGTACATCCCTTCGGACCACACCACCGCTGAAAGAGATTTGCGAGCTGGCGAGATAGCCACGTTTATGTATCATAAACTGGAATGTTACTCAGGCGAGAAAGGTTAGGCCCTCGAGCGACTAAATGGTTGCCGGCGGATCTTAACAGCCGCGCATAACCCAAGGATGCGGAGGCCTATGCGCTTTCAAGAGAAATTTGATCTTCCCAACGCAATTTACGGTCGCGATAATGAGGTTGCGATACCCGGAACGGATGTCTCGTCTGGTCGTCCGGTAACCGTGCACCTGCTGCTGGGAAGAGAAAGCGTCGAGACGGTCGAACTCCTGCGGAACATCTCCAGTCTTTCCCCCGAACGTCGCCAACAGGTGCTGGACGAGGGTAATTATGAGGGCATCCCCTACGTCGTTACATATCCTCTGCCAGGTAATGCTTCGCTTCGTGCATGGGTGTCCACACCGGAAGTGCAGCGGCCCACGCAGGTCTTGCGCCCCGCCGGATACAAGACACCCGAGCCCGGAGAGTTCACACGGTTGTTTCAAGCACGGTCGTTTGAGCCGCTGCCGCAAGGTGGCATGAAAGAACCTTCCCCTGTGTCGCCTCCAGCCCCATCCGAAGCAGCGCCGAAAGTGGGGGAGTTTACCGCGCTGCTGAACTCGTTTTCGCCTCAAAAGGAAAATCGCAACACCCCCGCTGCTGAACCGAAACCGCCTGTCGTCGAGAAGCCGTCCGCCCCGCCGAATGAGCCCGGAGAGTTCACTCGCATGATGCGCTCACCTCTGGCGCCTGAAACGGATCCGCCTGCTGTTAAGCCAGCGAGAAGCTCGGCTCCCGGAGAATTCACTCGGCTGGTCCGGGGAGATTTAGGCGTGGATGCTCAGGTAAGTCGCGATCCGGTCCCCGTCCAGGAGCCTGGACGGCCTGCCGGCGAATTCACTCGCATGCTGGAAAAGGACGAACCGCTTTCGAATGATCTCTTTTCGTCGGCAGCACCTGCTGCGTCACCGCTTCCTTCCAATGGGTTCGCAACGGGCGCGTTTTCCAGCCGTGCCGTAACTCCAGCGCCCGCTCCCGCGTCCGGACCCAGTGAGTTCACCCGCATCATTTCTTCCCCGCCAGTGCCGGCGCCTCCCGTTGCGCCGCCGTCCGCGATTCCTGCCGTGTCCCAGGCGAAGGTCCCGGCTACCAAGCGCCCGACTTCTTATACGCCGCTGATCCTCATCCTCACCGCCGTTCTTGTGGTCGCTCTCATTCTCATTGCGGTTTTTGTAGTTCAGCGCTAATCGTTTCGCGGCAGAACGATGATCAGCTCAGCCCTGGGATTCGGGATATCTCCAGGAATCCAGGCCGCTAAATTCCTTGCTCGTACAATCGTCTCCCAAGGCCCGCCACTCTGGTTGAGCGCGAAGTACTGAAAATTCAACTTCACCGGTATGGCGGCCGGAGGGGTGCTCACATGTGTGAGCGGAACTCCTGGTAAGGCCCGTTGCACCAGGTGATCGATAGAATCCGCGGAACAAAGCTTGATCACCTGAGGCGCCCTGGTGATGAGCTCGGGCTGGCTAAGATCCGCTGCAAGGGCAAGATACATCCTCGTATTCGCCAGGTATTTTTCCTCATCCAGGGATGTGGAGTAGATGGAAGGTTGCACTCCCTTCAGTGGAAGCGACACGTAATTGTCGGGCACCACCGTTTCCAGCAGCGTCCTCACTTGCACGTCTAGCTTGGTAAAACACGAGCCCAGGTCGTCATGGTTGTAAATCGGAAAATCCCGAGGCTGGATCGTAGTAGAAAACGTGCTCAATGAACCTGCAAGCGAGAGCATCGCAGAGAATAGCGCTTCCGGATGTCCGCGCCGCGTTTCAAACAGGTGGCGAAGGCCCGGCAGCGCCGTGTTGGTCGTATAAAGTAGCCAGAATCGCGGAATGTCCGACGCCGTGAAATCTGCGAGGCTCTGATTCTTGTGCCGCCGCGAGCCGCTTAGCTCATTGCTTTTCGCCGACAGTATCTCGAGCAATCGTCGCGCGAGCGATAACAGATAGTCGTTGGCTCCGAAATCGAGCAACGGAGGCACCACAAGCGGATCAAGCTGAAACAGGTTCGCCGCCGTCTTCGATATCCGTGCTATACGTAGGGCCGAAGACCCGTCCCGGTTCTCGTCGCCGACCAGGAGGCGAAAATTTTTGCGCGCGACCATCACCGGCTTTTCCGACTGTCCTGTATTCTCGTCGCGTACCATCTCCATATCGGCGCGGTACCGCGTTTCGGCGTCTCTCCGCGCGTGGCCGATATTCAATCCCCCTTCCCGATACTGCGGGACCGTGAGGTACACATCGACATGCTCTCTTGTCTGATCGAGAAATTCGGCGATGGACCGGGCCGGAGGGGCGGCGTCGGAGCGGGGCATATCGAACAGCAGTCCATCCGGGAAGATACCCGAGGCTTCGGAAACAACAAAGCTCCCCGTCGCCAGCGCCTCCTGACTGATTCGCAAATGGCGGAAGCCCCACGGACGAAACTGAAGTGCCTGTAATTGGAACTGCAACGAGCTTTCCAGAAACCGGTCCTGGCTTTGAAGGTGCTGTGGATTGAGAAGAGTGCCTTTAGTCCAAAGGACTGGCTCCAGTCGTCGCATTGCAATCCAACGTATCAGAACGGAATTACACGGGAAAGCGGCTTTCAGTGGATTGCGGGAAAAATATTTCATCGAAAAAGGCAGCAGGAGAAGGAGGGTTTACTGATATAATTCTCGCTTTCTAGGAAAGATACGTGTACTGCTGAAGGGCAGGCGAGACGATTTTTAGCTGACACCAACATTAGTGATGTGCGCTGAAGGTTAGCCTAGCCACGGTGTTGCTGTTAGGGTAAATGGGCGCGATTCGGCAAAGACTGGAGTGAGGTATGGCACGAGAAAGTACGCAGCATAAGTTGGACCGGGTGCGTTCCCCCCGGGTCCAAATCACCTACGACGTAGAACTCGGCGGCGCGATCGAGATCAAAGAGTTGCCATTCGTCGTGGGAGTCCTGGGTGACTTCACAGGACATCCCGAGCAGCCGCTTCCCCGGCTGAAAGATCGCAAATTTGTGGAGGTAAACCCCGACAACTTCGATACGGTTCTCGAAGGTATGAAGCCCCACCTTTCGTTCTCGGTGGAAAACAAGCTTAGCGAAGAGTCGGATGCTCCCAACTTGAAGGTCGACCTGAACTTTAAGAGTATGGAGGACTTTGAGCCGGAAAATGTTGCGCGCCAGGTGAAGCCGCTCAAAGAATTGCTCGATTTGCGTACACGTCTGTCGGACCTGCGCGGAAATCTCCAGGGTAACGACAAGCTAGACGAGTTGCTGCTCGAAACCGTCGGCAACACGGAAAAGCTTGAAAGATTAAAGAGCGAGATGGGAACGAAGGAGATCGATAATGCCTGATTCACAAGTTGCGGGAATATCCACCTCTGCCAGTGAGCAGGTGCAGGAAAAGGGCCTCCTCGACCAGATAGTGGAAGAAGGCTGGCGCGGCGGCGCCGAACCAGCTTCGCGCCAGCGAGGCAAGGATCTGATCAAGGAGTTTGTTGCGCAAGTCCTCGACGGCTCGATGACGGTCGCGCGGGACACCGAGATGATGATCAATGCCCGCATTGCTCAGATCGACCACCTCATCTCTCTCCAATTGAACGAAATCCTGCACCATCCGGATTTTCAGAAGCTCGAAGGCACTTGGCGAGGTGTTAAGTACCTCATGGACCAGAGTGAAACCGGGACTATGCTGAAGATCCGTATCTTCAACGCCGGGAAGAAGGAGTTGCTGAAGGATCTGCAGCGGGCGCCGGAGTTCGACCAAAGCGCCATCTTCAAGAAGATTTACGAAGAAGAATATGGTGTGTTCGGCGGCGCTCCTTTTGGGGCACTTGTCGGAGACTACGAATTCGGTAAGCATCCGGAAGATATCGAGCTGTTGGAAAAGGTCTCGAACGTGGCTGCCGCGGCCCATGCGCCATTTCTCAGCGGGACTGCGCCGGATATGTTCAATCTCCCAAGCTGGACATCGCTCGACGCTCCTCGCGACCTGGCGAAAATCTTCGACACAACCGAATACGCCAAGTGGAAAAGCTTCCGCCAGACTGAAGATTCACGCTACGTGGCGCTCTGCCTGCCCCGAACACTGGCGCGCCTGCCTTACGGCAAGGACACGAAGCCGGTGGATGCTTTCAACTACGAAGAACACGTCGATGGCACCGATCACTCCAAATATCTGTGGATGAATGCCGCGTTCGCTCTGGCAAGCCGCATGACGAATTCGTTTTCCCAGCACGGGATGTGCGTTGCCATGCGCGGCGTGGAAGGCGGCGGTTTGGTCGAGGGCCTTCCCGTACATAATTTCTACACCGACGAAGGTGACGTGGCGATGAAGTGCCCTACCGAAGTGCCCATCACCGATCGCCGCGAAAAGGAACTGGCGGATCTCGGTTTTGTGCCTCTGGTCCACTGCAAGGGAACCGACTATGCCGCATTCTTCAGCGTGCAGACGTGCCAAAAGCCGAAGGTGTACGACACGGATGCCGCCAACGCCAACGCACGCCTGTCAGCTCAGTTGCCGTACCTCATGGCTGTGTCGCGATTCGCGCACTACCTGAAGGCTATGATGCGCGACAAAATCGGTTCGTTCATGTCGCGTACCGAAGCCGAACTGTTCCTCAATCGCTGGATTCTGCGCTATGTTGTCCCCGACGACAACGCCTCTCCCCAGCAGAAGGCCCGCGGACCTCTGCGGGAAGCCCGCATCGATGTTTCCGAGGTGCCCGGTAAGCCCGGAGTTTACCGCGCCGTTGCGTTCTTGCGCCCTCACTTCCAGCTCGACGAGCTGACTGTCTCTTTGCGCTTGGTTGCTGAGCTACCTGCGCCCGCGAAGTAAGCGGCTGCAGGCGTCGCCGGCGGCCGAAATCATTTTTCTGTTCATTTCACACACCTGTAGGAGGAACTGTCAGTGGCTGTCAACGCGTATCTTTACGTCGATGGGGTGGAAGGTCCTAGCACCAGTAAGCCCAATCACATCGACATACTTTCATTTAGCTGGGGAGTAAGCCAGACCTCGGTTTACGGCGCGGGCGCGTCGGGGAAGGAGGCAAAAGCTGGGCGAGCTGATTTCTCAAACCTCACGATTATGAAGGTTCTGGACAAAACGTCACCGCTTCTGGCCGATCATTGCGCTTCCGGAAATATTCTGAAGGAGGTTTACATGGTCTACGACAAGCCCGTCGGCGACAAGCAGGAGGATTACTTTCGGATCTATCTGAAAGACGCTCTCATTACGTCGCTCCAACTCTCGGGAAGTAACGAGAACCCGACCGAGTCTGTCTCGTTTGCCTTTCAGGGCGTAGAAGTTGCCTATAAGCCTGAGAAGGACGACGGTACGCTCGATGCCGCAATTCCCAAGGGCTACGACGTGGAAACACTGAAGGCAGACTTCGCCGCTCCGAAGGCTCTCGGCTCATAGTCCTGCCCATGACGGCGAAACAGCTTCTTGACGCCGGGAAAGTCAGTGCCGCCAGCAGCGTTTTGGCGGCACGCCTCCGCGATCACCCTACCGATACCGCCTGCCGCAGTTCCCTGTTTGAAACTCTCTGCTTCTCCGGGCAATACGATCGTGCGGAGAAGCACCTGAGCATTCTCTCGGGGGCGGGCAAAGAGGCCGAGATGGGGTCGGTCCTGTACTATTCCGCGCTCCACGCGGAAAGGACGCGTCATGAACTGTTTCGCAAGCAGGATTTTCCAGGTTCGCCCGCCGGTCCTTCTCCACCCGGTAGGCTGAACGGTAAACAATTCGAAACCATTCGCGACATCGATCCGGTGCTGGGGGAGCGCTTGGAAGTCTTTGCGGCGGGAGCGTATCTCTGGATCCCTTTTGAGCACATCGCCTCCGTCCAGATGGAAGCCCCGCGCCTTTTGCGCGACACCTTGTGGGTACCCGCCGCGGTCCTCACCGGACCCAGTTTCAAAGGCACCGATATCGGCCAGGTGCTGATTCCTGTCATGTACCCGTTCTCCTGGAAGTCGGACGACGAGGCCGTTTGGCTGGGAAGAAAAACAGAGTGGGTGGAAGACGATGAGGGTCACCAGTTTCCCGTAGGGCAAAAGATGTTTGCCGTGGACGGGGAAGAAGTGCCGCTCCTCGAAATCAGATCGTTAGAATTCAATGTCTCTTCGTGACAACATCCTCGATCCAATTGCCGGGGAGAATCCCAGCGGCGCGGATCTGCGCTACTCGGCGTTGTACGACAAAATCAAGGACGCCCGCCGCGAGGATGATGAACTAGCGCAAGGCGCCTGGCAGCATGAGCGTAAAATCGCCGATCATGGATTGGCGGTGAAGCTTGCCGAGGATGCGATTGCCACCGCGACAAAAGACCTCCAGTTGGCGGTCTGGCTGACTGAATCGCTCCTCAAGACTCGCGGCTTCGGCGGCTTGCACGATGGCCTCGCTCTTTGCAATGGCCTGATCCAGAATTTTTGGGACACACTTTATCCGGAGCTGGAAGACGGCGACGCAGAATTCCGCTCTGGTCCGTTGGCCTGGCTAGGTTCACGAGTCGACGTGACTGTCAGGAAAACCCCGCTATGCCGCGATGGGTACAACTTCCTCCAGTACAAGGATTCCCGCGTCGTCGGCTATGAAGATCAGGCCAAAAGCAAAGAGCAAAAGGCCGCGCGCGATGCGGCCCTGAAAGAAGGCAAGATTGCGCCCGAGGTTTTCGATAAATCCTTTGGGGAGACGCCAAAGAGTTTCTATGCCGATGCTGAGCGGAACCTTACTGCCTGCCTCGAAGTTCTGAACAGCCTCAACAGCGTGTGTGACGAAAAGTTCGGCGATTCCGCGCCGTCCTTTGGCAAGTTGAAGTCCGCCCTGGAAGATGTTCGCCACGTGGTCCATGGCCTGCTTCAAAAGAAGCGGGAGTTCGAACCTGATCCCATCGAAGAAGCTCCACCGGCGCCGCCTGAACAAACCGCCGCTCAGCCGGAATCCTCCGTTTCCCCAGTCCTGGAAAATGTTGCCGGTAGGCCTGAACCCGTCCGCCTGACGTATGCCGCCCCTATACCTGCTGATCAAGCCGCCGCGGTAGCCGCGATTGCATCGGCAGCTTCTTTTCTGCGCAAAAAAGATGTACGAAGCCCCGCGCCCTATTTGATGCTGCGCGGATTTCGCTGGGGCGAGTTGCGGTCCTCTTCTAACGAGACGATACTCGAAGCGCCGCCAACCGAGGTGCGCCGCCACATCAAGAGTCTCGCGTTGAACAATCGGTGGAGCGATGTTCTCGAAGCGGGAGAGGAAATCATGGCTCAACCGTATGGCCGTGCGTGGTTGGATCTGCAGCGGTTCTCTGTAGAAGCGTGCGCCGCGTTAGGAGACGATTACAACGCCATCGCTATTGGAATCCGGTCTGAACTGCGCGCCCTTTTGAACGATCTTCCGCATCTCCTCGAGGCCACTCTCTCGGACGACACACCTGCCGCGAATCCGACCACCCAAACGTGGCTCCGGGATTTGCTGGCCGAGCCTGTGGGCGCCCCACCCCGCCTCAATCTGCCAGTGGTCCCTGCCTTCGATGGAGCCCAAGATGCTGGCTGGAAGAAACAATTTGTCGATCCTTACGCGCTGGCGAAAGAAGCCATGCGGCAGGGCCGGCCTCAAAGAGCATTCGAGATTCTTCACAACGAAGTGGACCGGCAACGGTCCGGCCGCGGCCGCTTCCAACGAAAACTGCAACTTGCACAACTCTGTATCGGTGCCGGTAAAGATGCCATCGCGCAACCGTTGCTCGACGACCTCGCGGCTGCCGTGGAAACTCACAAATTGGAGGAGTGGGAGGACCGTGAGATGGTGGCGGGGGTTCTCCTGCTTCTGATGCAGTCGAGCAAGAAGATCCAGGCCGATGCCAAAATCAAACAAGCAATATTCGATCGGATCTGCCGCCTTGATCCGGTGCAGGCGTTCTCGGTATAGTGCATGGCACGATCTTCTTCCGAGATCAATACCGCTGTTACGCTCTCCGTCCTCGATCGCCTCATCGATAGCGAACCAGGCACCTCCAGCGAGGCCGCTCCCAGTCGTGCGCAATCCGTCCGCCAGTTAAAGGAAGCCTTGCGTCGGGATCTCGAATGGCTACTCAATTCGCGCCGTATTGTCCTCCCTCCAGACGAATCCTTGAAGGAAACCAACCGGTCTCTTTACGTCTACGGCCTGCCGGACTTTGCTAGCTACAGCATCAAATCGCCACAGGACAAAGCCAAGCTCGTTCGTTCGATACACTCTGCCGTAAAACAATTTGAGTCGCGCCTGGCCAATGTGCGGGTTCTCCAATTGGAAGAAGCCGGCCCGGGCACGCGCAGCCTTCACTTTCGTATCGAAGGTCTCCTGCTGATGGACCCGGTACCCGAGCACATCTCCTTCGATACTGTACTCGAACTCACCAGCGGCGAATACGAGGTGAGTGATGCGGGATGACCTGCTTCTGTACTACGAACGCGAACTGACCTATCTTCGCCAAACCGGCGCGCAGTTCGCGGCGAAATACCCAAAGATTGCCTCCCGTCTTGCGCTGGAGCCTTCGAAGTGTGACGACCCGCATGTCGAACGTCTGCTGGAGGCATTTGCATTTCTGGCCGCGCGTATTCATCTGAAGATCGATGATGACTTTCCCGAGATCACCGAGGCGCTGCTCGGAATCGTCTACCCGCATCTCATCCGGCCGCTGCCCTCCATGTCGATCGTCCAATTCCATTTGGATCCGGACAAGGGTAAGGTCTCCACCGGATTGCCGATCGAACGCAACTCTCTGCTCTACTCCCGGCCGGTGGATGGCGTGCCGTGCAAATTCCGCACGTCCTACGATACAGTGCTTTGGCCTATCAGCGTGACCGCCGCCGAATGGACCTCGCTCGACCGCCTTAATCCGGCTCTGCGGGTGACCGATGCAGCTGGGGCGCTACGGATCGAACTGGCCTGCTCCGCTGCCGATATGGAATTCTCCAGGCTGGAACTGGATCAGCTCCGTTTCTTTCTCGATGGCGAGAGCGCATTGGTTCACACCGTCTATGAATTGCTCTGCTGTAACGTGATGCAGGTTGTCGTGCGCGACTGTTCTCCCGGGTCCCGCGTCCCGGCTTTTACGTTGCCGCCACATTCGCTCCGGCCGGTTGGCTTCGAGGCCGATGAGGGAATGCTTCCCTATCCTCGACGCTCGTTCATCGGCTATCGCATCCTGCAAGAATATTTCGCGTTTCCCGAAAAGTTCTTCTTTCTGGAACTCAGCAGTCTCCGGCAGGCCTGGGCGTTGGGAGTCAAGCGCACAGCCGAACTGATCTTCGTGCTCTCCCGCTTTGAGGGGGACCAGCGGCGCCAGCGGCTCGAAACGGGCGTCTCGGCGTCCACGTTCCGGCTCGGCTGCACTCCGGCCATTAACCTTTTCCCTCAAACGGCCGAACCTATTCTGCTCAATCAGCAGAAGTATGAGTATCCTGTTGTCCCGGATGCGCGCCGGCCCTTCGCGACCGAAGTCTTCTCCATCGATCGGGTCTCCAGCCTGAAACTTCAGGACAAGGAAGTCGCCGAGTACCAGCCCTTTTACTCCTTTGGACATTCGCCGCAACGCGAGCAGCAGGCCTTCTGGATAGCGAACCGCCGCCCGTCCCTGCGTGCCGACGACGAAGGAACGGAGGTCGATCTCGCACTCGTCGATAGCTCCCTGCGCCCGCTTCAGCCGAACACAGACACGCTAACCGTTCGTACGACCTGCACGAATCGCAACCTCCCGTCCCGTCTCGCATTCGGTAACAGCACCAGCGACTTCGAACTGGAATCGGGGGTCTCCATCAAGCGCATTGTGGCACTCCGTAAGCCGACCCTTCCGATGCGCCCGCCGCTCGGCCGGTCCATTCAGTGGCGCTTGATCTCACATCTTTCGCTCAACTATCTTTCACTCGTATCGGAAGGGCGTGAAGCGCTGCAGCAGATCCTGAAACTCTACAATTTCACCGACTCTCCGTATCTCACAAAGGTGATCGAGGGCATCGCGAACCTCCAAAGCTCCGCTCGTTTCGCGCGGGTGGCCTCTGAGGAAGGCATCGCTTTTGCCCGAGGCACGCGCGTCGAACTGGAGTTGGATGAAGATCAATTCGTGGGCGGTGGTGTTTATCTGTTTGCGAGTGTTCTTGAGAATTTCCTGGCGATGTACGCTTCGATGAACAGCTTCAGTCAACTGGTTGCCAAGGTGCGCCAGAGAAAGGAGACTCTGCGCGAATGGCCACCACGAGCAGGCCGCAAGATCTTGATGTAAGCCAGTCGAGTCTCCAGCAGGAACTGGCGAATCACCCAGGACGCTTTGAGTTCTTTCAGGCGGTCCGGCTTTTGCACCGGCTATCTGCGGACCGGTCGCCGGTCGGAGCCTTCGCTGCCCCTGATCGCGAGGTGGTGCGCTTTACGGTCAACAACTTTCTGGGGTTCCCGCCCTCGCAAGTCCACCAACTGGAGTGGCCGGAAAATGCCACCCCACGCATGAGCGTTAACTTCTTCGGCCTAACCGGACCCATGGGGGTCTTGCCCCACCGCTACACCGAACTCATCCGTGAGCGTAACCGGGCCAAAGACCGTACCCTTCAGGATTTCTTCGACCTGTTTAATCATCGCCTGATTTCGCTTTTCTATCAGGCGTGGGAAAAGTACCGCTTTTACGTCGCCTATGAGCGTGACCGTGAGGATCGCCTGTCGCGCTGTCTGATGAGTCTTGTTGGCCTCGGTACGCCAGCGCTAGAACGCCGGCAACCGGTGCGGGATGAGGCTTTTTTGTTCTATAGCGGCCTCTTATCGTTACAGCCGCGCTCAGCCGTGGCACTCGAGCAGATTCTGGCCGACTATTTCGATGTGCCGGTCGAAATTGAGCAATTCGTCGGCGCCTGGCACACCCTCGACGAAGCGGATCAATGTCGCATGCAGGAAAGCGTTCCGTACTCCGATCAGCTTGGGCTGGGTGCAGTTGCCGGCGACGAGATCTGGGACCGTCAGTCACGCGCCCGCATCCGGCTCGGGCCCCTGACGGCCGCGCAGTACCAGTCGTTCTTGCCGAACGGCACAGCCTGGGAACCTCTCCGCGCCCTGACGCGTTTCTTCAGCGGTGAGGCGATCGAATTTGAACTGCAACTCGTCCTGGAGCAAACGGAAGTGCCGCCTTGTCAACTGGGACGGTCCGACGCCGGTGCACCGCTTTTAGGATGGTTTAGCTGGGTCAAGTCCGAAGCGTGCTTTGGAAGAAATCCGGACGATACGATTTTGTTGCTCAACTAGAAGGAAGTCCCGCTAACAAGGATGGATAGGAAATGTCAGTAAATCTAAGGTCTCTCATAGGAAAGCTCAACGACACCACACGCAGCACACTGGAGGCAGCCGCGGGACTGTGCCTTTCGCGCACGCACTACGACATTGAAATCGAGCACTACCTGTCGAAGCTGCTGGATGCTCACAACAGTGATTTTGCCGCCATCGTCAAACACTTCGAAATCAATAAGTCACATCTGGCAGCCGAGCTGACACGTAGTCTCGACAAGCTGAAATCGGGCAATGCGCGCACTCCGGCGCTGAGCCCTACCGTACGCCAAATGCTCACCGAAGCCTGGACCATTGGTTCCATCGACTTCGGAGGGGATCGCATTCGCTCCGGATATACCATTCTTGCTCTCGCCACCCACGAAGAGTTATCTCGCCTTATGCGTGACGTGAGCAAAGAATTCGCAAAGATCAATGGCGAAAGCCTCCGTAAGGACTTCGCCGGAATTGTCGCGCTGTCAATTGAGGAAACAGCAGCTTCGCCGGAGTCCTCCGAAGCGGGTCAGCGGCTTCCGGCCGGCAAAACTCCGCATCTCGATCAATATACCGTGAACCTCACGGCCAATGCGCGTCAGGGGAAAATCGATCCTGTTTTGGCCCGCGACTTCGAGATTCGTCAGGTGGTCGACATTCTCACTCGCCGCCGCCAGAACAACCCTATTCTGGTCGGTGAAGCCGGGGTCGGGAAAACCGCTGTCGTCGAGGGATTTGCTCTTCGTGTCGCGCAGGGCGACGTTCCTCCGCCGCTAAGAAACGTTGAAGTACGTTCCCTCGACCTCGCTTTACTGCAGGCGGGCGCGGGAGTGAAAGGTGAATTTGAGAATCGTCTGAAAAGCTTGATTGCTGAGGTGAAGAATTCCCCCACGCCGATCATCCTTTTCATCGACGAGGCGCACACGATGATCGGTGCCGGCGGCCAAGCCGGGCAGAATGACGCGGCCAATCTCCTCAAACCGGCTCTGGCGCGAGGTGAACTTCGGACCATTGCGGCCACCACGTGGTCCGAATACAAGAAATACTTCGAAAAAGATCCCGCTCTCGCGCGACGATTTCAACTGGTCAAAGTAGAAGAACCCACCGAAGTGCAATGCCAGCTGATGCTGCGCGGCATTATTCCGGCCCTCGAAAAACATCACAACGTTCGCATCCTCGATGAAGGATTAGAGGCTGCTGTGCAACTATCTCACCGCTATCTGCCGGATCGCCAGCTGCCCGACAAAGCTGTCAGTGTGCTCGATACGACTTGCGCGCGCTTGTCTCTCGGCCAGAACGCGACGCCAGGTCCGATCGAAGATGCCAAGCGAACGCTTGACGACTTGGATGTGCAGATGCGAATTCTGGAGCGCGAAACGGCTGTAGGCGCGGACCACGCCGGGCGTATCGCCGCTCTAAAGCAAAAACGTGCCGAGACGTCCGCGTATCTGGAGCTACTACAAGCCCGCTGGAAAACCGAAGGCGATTTGGTGACACGTATTCGTCAGATTCGCTCTCAGCTGGAGGACGGTTTCGGGGCGAGAAACTCAGCTGAAGTCTCGCCAAACGGAGCGGGCAGGGAAGCCTCCGCTACCGCCGTGGACCAAACCAAACTCCGCGAAGAACTGCACGCCATAACCGCCGAACTGGAAGCTCTACAAGGCGAGCAACCGCTGATGCGCGTCTGCGTTGATTCCCAACTCGTAGGCGAAGTGATCTCCGGCTGGACTGGCATCCCTGTCGGCAAAATGCTAAAGGATGAGGTCGCCACTGTTCTCAATCTGGAATCCCATCTGGGGGCCAGAGTGATCGGGCAGCCTCATGCGCTGGAAGGAATTAGCCACCGCATACGTACCTCGCGCGCCAGGCTTGACGATCCCAATAAGCCCGTCGGAACGTTCCTGCTCGTCGGCCCCAGCGGCGTTGGCAAAACCGAAACCGCCCTGGCGCTATCGGACCTGCTGTATGGAGGAGAACATAATCTCATCACTATCAACATGTCGGAATTTCAGGAAGCTCACACCGTATCGACATTGAAAGGTTCCCCTCCCGGCTACGTCGGCTACGGCGAAGGTGGCGTGCTGACCGAGGCCGTCCGCCGCAGACCGTATTCGGTGGTGCTCCTGGATGAGACCGAGAAAGCCCACCCCGATGTATTGGAATTGTTCTTTCAGGTCTTTGACAAAGGCATGATGGAGGACGGCGAAGGCCGCCAGATCGACTTCAAAAACACCATCATTATTCTCACCTCTAATGCCGGTTCCGACCTGCTCATGAAGCTCTGCGCAGACCCTGAAACCACGCCCGGTCCCGCTGGCCTCGTCAATGCGCTCAAACCTGAACTGAACAAAATCTTCAAGCCCGCCTTCCTCGGACGGTTGGTAATCATTCCTTACTTCCCGATCCGCGATGAGAACCTGCGGCAGATCATTGTGCTGAAGCTGCGCAAAATCCAGCGGCGACTCGAACAAACCCATCGCATCCATCTCACCTACGATGCAAACCTGATTGACGAAGTAGCTAAACGGTGCACGGAAGTCGAAAGCGGAGCCCGCAATGTGGACAACATCCTGACCAATACACTGCTCCCCGATATCTCGCGTCAACTGCTCCAGAATATAGCGGAAGGCTCGCAACCGGCCTCTATCCACATCGGAATTGGGGGAGATGGATCATTCACCTACTCGAGTGGGATGGCCAGCGCAGTTCCCGCACACGATGGGAACACCGCCGTCTAGGAGATGAAGCAGCTTGCCCGCCACGCAGATTGACCGGCCTTTTCGCGTAAAAACACCCCTCGGCGAGGATGCGTTACTGCTGGAGAGTTTTACTGGCACCGAGCGGGTCTCCGAACCTTTTCGGTTTCTATTGCGGCTTCTGTCCCCCGATCCAAACCTCGACTTGGGATCCCTGCTCAATGCGCCCGTGGTGCTTTCCATTCTCCTGAACGAAGATGCTGAGCGCCATATTCACGGGAACGTCTGCAGAATAAGGCTCCTCGAGTACGGTTCCGACGGACTCACCGCTTACGAGGCCGAAGTGGTCCCGTGGTTCTGGTTTCTCTCCCAGTTCTATAACTGCCGGATCTTTCAAAATAAGTCCGTGCCCGACATCATCGAAAAGGTGTTCACTGACCGGGGCTTTTCGGCGTTTGAAAACCGCCTGCAGGGTACCTACTCGGCCAGAGAATACTGCGTCCAATATCGTGAAACCGACTTCAATTTCGTGTCCAGGCTCATGGAAGACGAAGGCATTTGTTACTTCTTCGAGCAGACGGAAGAGAAGCACACGATGGTGCTCGTCGATTCTCATAACGCTTTTCCCTCTTGCCCTCATCAGCCGGCCGCGCGCTTTCTTCCAGCTTCCGGCGGCCATCAGGACAACGACACCGTAAACACTCTCGAAGCCGAATACAAAGTGCAGCCCGGTACGACCTCTCTCACCGATTACAACTTTCAAAGACCGCATACCAGCCTTTACGCCACTCTTGCTGGAACCCAACAGGGAGAGCTGTACGACTATCCGGGGAATCACGACAACAAAGAAGACGGTGACCGGTACGCTCGCATTCGCCTGGAGGAACAGGAAGCTCGCATCGCTATCGTCCGTGGCGAGAGTAACTGCATGGGTTTCGAGTGTGGCTACAAGTTCAAGCTCTCCGAACACGCCCGGGATAGCGCCAATACGGAGTACACGCTCCTTGGGCTGGAACATCGTGGACAAAACACTGGCTATCGCTCCGGCGATCCGCAGCCTTTCTCCTACTCAAACCGTTTCGAAGCCATGGACGGCCTGGTCCCGTTCCGCCCGCCCCGCCGGACCAGAAAGCCGTTGATCGACGGAGTGCAAACCGCCATTGTCACCGGGAAGTCCGGTGAAGAGATCTTCGTGGATCAGTACGGCCGCATCAAGGTGCAGTTCTTTTGGGATCGTGAAGGGAAGCTGGACGAAAATAGCTCCTGCTGGATTCGCGTCGCTCAAGGATGGGCCGGCAAACATTGGGGCTTCATTTGCACGCCGCGAATGAATCAGGAAGTGGTGATCAGCTTTCTTGAAGGCGATCCTGATCGGCCTCTGATTACGGGCTCCGTCTACAATGCCGAACAAATGCCTCCATACACACTGCCGGATCAGCAGACCAAGAGCACGTGGAAGTCCATGAGCAGCAAAGGCGGGGGTGGCTTCAACGAACTCCGCTTTGAAGATAACAAGGGCAGCGAACAGATTTTTATTCATGGCGAGAAGAATCTTGATGTTCGAATCAAGAACGACGAATACAAGACGATAGAAAACAACTTGCATCTCACCGTGAACAAGGACCGTTACGAGCACATCAAAAGCGATCACCATACGACGGTCGATAAGGACCAACTCTTTAAAATCGGCGGCGATCAACATCTCACCGTCACGGGCAAGCAAGCGATCCAGGTCTCGGGAACCCACTCATTCCAGGTGAGCGGAAGCGTTACGGAGGTATTCAGCGAAAGCCATTCCGAATCCGTCAGCATGAGCCTCTACCTGAAGGCCGGAACGGGCATCGTGATCGAAGATCCCACCGGCATCACCTTGAAATGCGGAGGAAGCAGTGTCGTGATCGATCCCACGGGTGTCACGATAAAGGGCGCTCTGGTCACTATCGACGGCGGGATGACAAAAATTAACTCCGGACCTGGTTCTCCAGCAATGCCGGGCACCCCAGGTACCGCGATCTCGCCTACTGCTCCCAAGGATGCTACCGATGCCGATAAGGCAGACCCGGGCGACATGTCTCAAATGCAAGCCCAACAACACCAGATGGCAACGGGTAGCTACGACTCCATCAATCCGGCAACGCGCACTTCTGCGGACGAAGATCCGTCCTAAGGCACTTGAACTGTGAACTCGCCGGGCGTGACGAATTGAATTACGCCGCCCCACATGCACATCAGTTTGGAAGTATTGTCAAGAGTCGGCGCATTGTCCAGCAGCACTGTCGGCGCTCCTGGCACCCAAGGCGCGGGAGTCGCCGGAACGCAAGGCATAGGCGTGAGCACGCCCAATGCTGCAGCAGTTGCAGCCGCAACCGTCGGATTTGCCGGCGAGCTGCACATCCCGAAAGGCATAATATTCACCAACGGCACGTGGTCCATAATGTTGGCGTCCGGCACCATGTCCGTGATGGTCCGATGAACGGGAAGCACCACCAGCGAACTCGGCGCAACCCCAAAACTGCACTGCATCATTGCTCCCATGCAAACCTGCATCGGCATCAGCCCACCTCCTCAAACGAAATGATTCCTTCGAACCTAAATATCACGTTATAGAACAGAAGCAGACTCACGTCTGGTTTGGTGTACAGCCAACCGGTTTTCTTGCTGTTGCGTACACATCAGTCGACACATATAATCTTATTCTGTTATCGTGTGGACGGCTTTGGTTCCAGGATGCGTTAGCTTGGACTGTTTGCCGCCGAACAATTCTGCGCTTCAATTTTCAGGAGCAGAGGAATGATCCTAAAAAGAGTTGCCTTGGCGCCGGCTGCAGTGCTCCTGCTGGTGCTGAGTGCATCTTGCCCGAAAGCCGGAGTTCCGTCATCGGTACCTGCAGCGCCCACCCCTGCAATGCCGTCCAAGCCCATCGTTGGCTTCTTTACGGCTGAACCAACTACCGTGACAGCTAGGCAGCCTGTTTCACTGCGGTGGTCGGTGAGAAACGCAACCCGCGTTCGGATCGATAACGGCTTGGGCGAAGTCGAGCTTAGCGGGGATCGGCAGGTCGAGCTAAACAGAACAACCATGTACAAGCTGGAAGCGGCCAACTCTTCCGGGACGACGCTCGCGGCTTTGACCGTGACAGTCAACAGCCCGCCTCCTGCAGGGGCGGAATCGGCTGAAGGACGCGGCGTGGGGAGCGCCGGTTTGCTTGCGACGCAACTGCAGGATATACACTTCGTCTACGACAAAGAGGAGGTTCTGGAAACCGAGAAAGCAATCGTGGACAAGGACGCAGTCGTTCTGAAGAATCTCATCGCCGCGGATCCAGACGTGGTTGTGATTGTCGAAGGCCATTGCGACGATCGCGGCTCTTCCGAATACAACCTGGGCCTCGGCGATCGGCGCGCAAACTATATCAAAGATCTCTTCGTTCGCGATGGGCTACCCGGAAATAAGCTGAATACGATCAGCTATGGCAAGGAACAGCCCGTCTGCCTGTCGCTAGCAGAAGATTGCCTCGCTCGCAATCGTCGTGTGCACTTCACACCGTCGAAGTAATTTGCCCTCAGTGAGGCTCTTCAACAGAGCCAGCCGCGCTTGTTACTGCGGTTCCTGCTTTGTCGGACTGATCAGCCACAAGTGCGATTGTGAAAACAAAGGAATCTGGTGTGACTTCCAGAATCTTTTCGGCAGATAAAGAACCTTTCGAAAAGGCCAGCTTGTGTGTTCCGAGACGGAGCTGCAGAGTGACTGGAGTGAGACCTCTGGCTTCTCCGTCGACCGCGATAGTTGCGCCTGCTGGAACAGAAACGAGGCGGATGGATCTTTCTTGCTCGCGCAGAGAAAGCGACAGATTCGTCTGGTCCGGCACGTCGACCATCTGTTCCTCAGTGACGTAGTTTGGTGACGAAGCAACAACTTCGTGCGGTCCGCGCGAAAGTTCCAGCGAGCAAGGAGTGAGACAAGTCAGGCGAGGCTCCTTATCGACCACCACACGCGCTGGTGACGGCGTGCTGTCAAAGTTAAAGGCGAAGCTTGGAGAAACCTTCCGGTCAGGAGAGGCTGGAGCCTTACGGCCATCGTCCGGTTGAGGCGCGCTTTCGGCTATCTTTGTCTTCTGCGGTGCGGTCGGCACAGTCCGGGTGGGTGCCTCCTGCTCTGGTTGAGGTGTGGGACGGCTTCGAGGCGGCTCTACAACCACTGCTTTGGAAGGATGTTTGCCCGTCGCCATAAACATCACCACGCCGGCACCCAGAAGCAGGATCACCGCGCCTCCGGCCGCAAATTTCCAGATCTTGGGGCGACGTCGTTTTTCCTGTAACCTGGGTTGGCGGAACTCTAAACTCGGCAGCTTTCTGGCTACGGGCGGGGGGCTAGTTGGCTCCCTATGATTGTCTGACGCGCTTTCCGAAGGATTGAGGGCAGCGTCCGGCGCACGCTGCCCGGAAAAGAGGCTCGTTGCGGAGAACGAGCTTTGAGCTGCTTTGACTTGCTGATCGCGTGACGTTTCGAGCAGATTAGGTGAAGGCTGCGACACGGATGGCGTCCCCACCGCCGCAGCGCTCGCTGAAAGTGCCCGAGGTGCAGGTGCGGCGGGCTCTTCCGACTTCTTCCTCAGCTCCCCGTTCTGCGCATCGAGAGCAGAGCGAAGACTGTTCCGTGACTGCGACAGTCGGATCTCGCCCGGGTACTCTTGCAGGCCCTTCTCGACCATCTCGAGAGCCTTCGTGAGTTCATGCCCGGCCTGGAACTGTCTCGCATCTGTCAAGTAGCGTTCGATCTGCTCACGCTGCCGTACATCTTCTAACAACCGGGCTACACTGGTCGCACCGGGATCGGCGGAATTGATCGCCAATGCTTCTTCAACGAAGGGCAAGGAGGCGCGCCAGTCCCGCTCCGCGAGGCTTCTGGCATGTTCGACGAGAGAGGAACATAAGGCCGAGACAATGGACTGGTCTTTGCCGTTAAGCGCCCGGGCCGCCCGCAATTTCGTGATCGCTCCCAGATGATTACCCGACGCAGCGAGTCCATAACTCTCCTGAACCAGAACAGAAGCCTCGCGGTTCTTCCGCGCCTTTTCCGCTACTTGCTGTTGGAGCTGCAATAGCTCGCCATCGCTTGGCGCCTCTGTGAGAGCGGCACGCACCAGATCCTCCGCTCGAACATAGTCGCCCGAAGATAAAGCGCGATCGATGTTCTCTACGCGCGAGGCCTTCGCCTCTTCCTGCGCGTGTAGTTCCTGCTTTCGGGCTAACCGCTGAATCTCGAAATCAAGCCCCGGATATTGGGGGTAAACGCTGTGCAGGATGTCCCATTGATTGGAGGCCTCCAGGAACAGACGCTGGGATTCGTATTGACGTGCCCGGGAGACAATGGAATTCACCAGGTCACGTCGCTCCTTGACCACCTTCAACGACTGAGAAAATATCTGCTCATCGGGAAAGTCCTTGGCAGCTTCTTTCAGGCGCGCGAACTTCCGGTCAAGGTCTGCCTCGGATTCTATCTGGCTATGAAGGTGCGCAATAGCGGCCGAGTTTGCCTGGCGTTGAAGATCCTCAGTCTCGATCTTCAAGGCTTTGAATAGCGGCTCGCCGGGGCGTCGATCTAAAACCTTCGCACATATATCGAGTGCTTTCGCGAAGTTCCGCGATTCAACAGCTTTCTTGCCCTCCGTATATAAGTTGTGCAACTCGTCACGTTCGCCGCGAACCTGTTCGTAGAAGGCCAGGTACTGCGCATCGGTATTCGGATGTCCGGGTGCCCGCTTCCCCAGATCGATAACTTCTTCGAGTTTTTTAAGAGCGCTGCTGATTTCGCCATTGCGATACAGCGTGAGAGCCGAATCATACAATTGCTGCTTTCCCTTGCGCAGCCTGGCCATCTCCTGTTCAGAGCCACTGATTTGCTCGATCAGGTTCCGGGCAGGCCTGTTGGAAGGATCAATTCTTAATACCTCGTCGGCTGCCTGGCGCGCTTTCTCGAAGAGTCTGTTGTCGTAGTGCTGGCGGGCGATCTGAAGCCATTTCTCAATCTGACTGGCGCTTCGCTGGCGCTCGATGTCATTTTTCAGCGCGAGCGCGTCAATGTTCGCAGGGTCGATATCAAGTACCCTCTGAACATTTTGCAGGGCGAGAGGATATTCTTCTTCCTCCATCCGGGTCCGCGCGCTTTGAATCAGCTGATAAATTGCCTTCGATCTTGTCGCCTGCTCCGCTCGCATCCGGAGTAAAGGCATTTCGGGATCGATATTCCCCTCTGATTCCAGTTCGTCGAGTATGTCGATCGCCAGTTGGTAATCACTCTCGCTCAACGCTCTGTTAATTCGATTGATGCGCGGCTGAATTCTGGTGCGATCGAACATCTCGATGTGCTCATTCCGCAATGAGCGCTGCAGGATATCCGAGAACTCCCGGACACTGGAAAAGCGGTGGTACGGCTGTTTTGCCATCGCTTTATGCACGGCCCGGCTCACCTGCTCGTTGATCGCAGTGTTTAACTCTGAAACGGGCGCCGGCATATGAAACCGGATCGCCTCAACAATTTCCTGGTCAGTACTCCGCTCAAAAGGTTTACGTCCGGTCAGGGCCTCGTAGCAGACCACTCCGAGCGAGTAAATATCGGATCGTGCACTCGCCGGTTTCAGTTCCAACTGCTCAGGCGCCATGTAGGACAGCGTGCCTCTGATGCTGGTTCTGGATTCGGCTTCCGTCAGGTGTACGATTCCGAAGTCGATAATCTTCACTGTGTCATCGTTCATTACGAACAGATTGCTGGGCTTCAAATCACGATGGACCAGCCCCCGGTCGTGGGCTACCTGCAGCCCGCGACACGCCTGACAAACAATTTCGACGACGCGTTCCACCGCAAGCCGTGAACCGACGCCTTTGATCAGAGTGTTTAGGGTGCAACCCGGCAACAGCGGCATGACAAAGTAAGGCTTCTGCTGACCGTTATCGGTGTAATACCCGATGTCCAGAACATCAACAATGTTTGGATGCGACAACTGCGCGAGCACCGACCATTCCCTTTCGAACAATTCGAGGGAACTACGATCGACCTCGCCTCTCAGTGTTTTCAGAGCAACAAAACGCTTGGCTATGGTGTCAAAGGCTTTGTAGACAACGCCCATTCCGCCATGACCAATGGGCTGTTCTTCCGCGCGATAACGGCCGCCAAACATTCTTGTGACTCGGGAAATTAACGACTTGGACTAATAGAATATCAGGAAAGTAGGCTGATCTGATTATGCGCTCTCCCATGGGCAAGTCTGTTCCTCGAGGCTGTTTTGAGAACGATATAATCCTGGGATCACAAATTGGGAGTAGGGATGACACAGCCGATCGATGATGTTGCCGCTGTGATCCGGCGCGAACACGATGCTCTCGCGACAGAAACGCGAATTGCGCAGTGTCCGCCTTTTGTTGCGGTCAACAACATGGATGATGTCGCTCGGCTCCCAACGAAGCTGCGTTGGGAGCACAAAACGACAGTAAGAACGCTTCCTCAAGCCAAAGGCGCGGCCTTTATTGTTGATTGCACATCACTGAATTCCACGGCTCTTTGGGTGGCCACAGAGAATAACGCCTACCGGCCTGACTACCTCAACTTCCTAAACATCACCTACGGCCTCGAACTTTCCTCCATTCCGGCTCCTTATGACGTAGACCATCTATATAACCGAAGTCGGGCGCAGATGTATGGGCTCAGATTCATTCGCCTCGCTCTTGTCGGCCATGCTGCGAACCGGTCGCATGGAGCAGCCTACGAGAAGGACATCACTACAAACGAGGCTTTGCGCACACGCCGGGACATGAAGTTGATGGATGAGATTACTTCGATGAAGTATTTCGGATTCCTTTCGCCGCTTCGCAACGACCCGCGAGATGAAGAGATCTCGGCGTATTCGACATTCGCTGCGGCAAGATTGGGCCTCGACTCGATGGAGGTCCGCAAGAGTGTCTTATATCTGCGGGAGAAGGCATCGAAACCCTGGGCTGCCGAGAAGTAGTCCATGCACATTTTCGGATTCAGATTGAAGTCGCAGGCGCTCACTCCAGCCCCGTTGTCCCCGGTCGCATCGAGCACTCTTCTATACTCCAATTTGTGCGAACATCTTGGCTGATCACAATCTCTGTCCTCTTTGTTACTGGAGCTTTCGGGCAAGATGATTGGCCAACGTACGGGCACGACCCCGGAGGTTCGCGATTCTCTCCTTTGCGTCAAATCAACACCGGGAATGTTTCTCGTCTGCATCGGGCCTGGACTTACCATACGGGCGAGAAGCCGCCCGTCTCTGGATCGCGTGGACAACGACAGACGGCATTTGAAACAACACCGATCGTTGTCGATGGCGTCCTGTATTTTTCTACGCCCGCGAATCGCATCATAGCCCTCGATTCCACCTCCGGCCGCGAACTCTGGAAATTCGATCCACAGGCAGACTCTGTGGGGCCGGTCAAGTACCGGGCGCATCGTGGGGTGGCATATTGGCCCGGGGACACGAATACGCCGCCGCGCATCCTCTTCGGTACTCTGGACGGGCGCTTGATAGCACTGAACGCGCACACCGGGGCGAAGGTGCCCGGTTTCGGACGCGAAGGAGAAATCGATCTGCGACACGGCGTGGCCGATGAGTTTCCGGAATCCATATACGCGGAGACTTCACCCCCGGCTATATTTGACGACCTCGTAATTACCGGAGCTGAGGTGCCGGAAAGCCCGGGGCACGGGCCACGGGGTGATGTGCGGGCTTGGGATATTCGAACCGGCAAGTTAGCTTGGACCTTCCACACTGTGCCGGTGGACGGAGAACCGGGTCGGGAGACTTGGGAAGGCGACGGCCGGAAGAACCGGACCGGTGCAAATGTCTGGACTCTCATTACGGTCGATGTGCCGCGCGGTCTAGTGTTTCTGGCGATCGGTTCGCCTGCATTTGATTTTTATGGAGGTGATCGGAAGGGCGCAAACCTGTATGGAAATAGCCTCGTTGCGTTAGACGGGCACACAGGCAAACCGATCTGGCACTATCAATTCGTTCATCACGATATATGGGACTACGATCCTCCCGCCGCGCCGGCGCTGGTGACTGTACGCCGTGGAGGTAAGGAGATTCCAGCGGTAGTTCAAGTCACCAAAATGGGATTGGTCTTCGTTCTGGATCGCCGCAATGGCAAGCCGCTCTTCCCGGTGGAGGAACGGTCCGTGCCCCGGAGTGATGTTCCAGGCGAGGCATCCTGGCCGACCCAGCCCATCCCTCTGAAGCCCCCACCGTTATCGCGCTCCAGCATAATGCCGGAAGATATCACGGACGTGACGCCCGACTCGCATGCTGCCTGTACCGCAATCTTTTCGAAGCTGGAAAACCACGGACGTTATACGCCCTATGGGACGCGGCCGACTCTGGTTTTCCCGGGAACTCTCGGTGGCGCAACCTGGTCGGGGTTGTCGGCCAATCCAGCGCTAGGGTACATTTACGTCAACACGAACGAGATCGGCGCCATTGGCCAGATGGTCAAACAGGCAAAGGGCTCGGCAACGGCTTACCGGCGGACTAGCCCTGCTGGCGACTATGCGCGATTTTGGGACTCGAACTTGTGGCCTTGTCAGAAGCCGCCCTGGGGCATCCTGACCGCAATAAACATAAATTCCGGTGAATTTGCATGGCGCGTGCCTCTGGGGATAACTGAGGAACTCGAGAAAAGGGGTGTGCACAATACCGGAGCACCAAATCTGGGCGGGACGATCGCAACAGCCGGGCAACTCGTTTTTGTGGCTGCGACAAACGACAGCCGTTTTCGTGCTTTTGATGCACGCAACGGCCGGGAACTCTGGTCCACGATCCTTGATGCGAGCGGCCACGCAACGCCGGCAACCTATCTGGGAAAAGATCATCAGCAATACGTTGTGATTGCAGCAGGGGGAGGAGGCTTCTTCGGCAGCAAACCCGGCGATTCACTGATCGCGTTTAAGCTGGCGGAGTGAACTCGAGGACACGTGCATTCAGCCGGCCACCGTCGAAGCTTCTTGCAACTTCCTCGTGCCCGGTCTACTGACCTCAAACGGATGATCTCATCGTAGGCCTGTGGATCGGAAGTAGCAAGGGCAGTTGAGCCCTGCTCAAGGTAGAGTGTCACGTTACTCTTCAGGCGTATCGAACCGGACAACCAGGTGCCGGCAGGAAAATACACGGTTCCGCCACCTGCTGCGCTTGCGGCATCGATCGCCGTATTGATTGCTGGGCTATCGAGCGTCTTTCCATCCGGGACGGCTCAGCACTTCGTCATGTCGAAGAAGGACGGAAGTTGCTGCGCGCCAGCAATGCCGCACAACAGGAGGCACAAAGAGGGCAGAAGTTGTTCTTATGATTTCAAATTTGCTTGCGTAAGTTAATGCGCTGGAGCGCCTTGCAGCAGCCCGTAAACATTGACAGCGTTATCGTAATTCGGAACGTATACCTTGCCGGCAACTACCAGTGGCGGAACAAATTTCACCAGAGTCCCCATGCGGTCGCGCTTTGCGACCTGTTCGCTATTCCAGAGTTCTTGTAGGTTTTCTGCGTTGAAGGCGTGCAGCACCCCAGATGCGTTTCCGTGATCGGCGCTTCGCCCGTTCGTGACCGTGGCCCATAAGATGCCAGTACCCGATTTACTTCCGTCAGACGAGATCGTGAGTGTGCCGCCAGGTGAACCGTGCGATCCCACTTTGCCCTTCGCAGAAGGAGTCGCCTCGAGTAAATTGCCATGGAATCGGAGTGCCTCTGGAAAGCCAGTCTCGCACCAGATCAGGAGGACAGGACCGTCGGGCCCATTCCAAAACGCCGGCCCAGCCATGACTCGACCTGAATTTAGTTCCAGTGCTTGAAGAATACCGTCATTCGTCGGCGTGAGGTGGCCGAGATGCCTTGAGTCCAGGAGAAAGATCACACCATTCTTGTTGCCGCAAATCAAAACGCTAGTTCCTGGCACCAGGAGGGGGCCGGTTGAGCCCAAATCGGCATCTCTCGCGTTCATATTTTTATAAGCCGCTGGAGTGTAATAATCGTCGACAACAAAACCTTCCTTGTGAAGCGCGAGTTTCACTACAGAATTGCCAAAATTCCTTTGGCCGTCCCAGCCGCCATTGCCGATCTCGAAATATACATTGCCCTCAGAATCGACAGCGGGCCCTCTGCCTGACTGCCAGATTCCGCCATCGGCGGTGTCGGGTGTTGTGCAGAGCACTCCAGCTTGCGCAAGGCTCTGAGCATCGTAAGCCATCACCCACCCGTGATAGGGACGTAAATCTTCGTGAGAAGCCCAGGCGATTACCACCATTCCGTGAACCACTACGAGTGCCGGACGCTGATTACCGGCTCTCGGATCGAAATGCAGAAGCCCGTTGATGGCTTCGGGAGCTGAGCTCTTGACGGTGCCTCGGATGACGACTGGGGGAACCCGGTCCCGGCCATCTTTCACATTTAGCTTGTGTAACCGCTGTACGTACTGACCCTGCTCCTTTGTGCGTGCGACTAGATACAGCGACTCACTCGTTTCGTCAATCACCGGCGTGCTCTCAATTCCGACATTGCCGACAATATTCAAATTGTTGTTATTAGTAATGTCCGTTATTGGAACCGGAGTAATTCCAGTCATCTCGTCGGTAAGATCGCGCATCCAAAGCGGCGGACCACTTCGATCCGCATCGAACGCGTAAACTTTGTCGTTCATGGTGGCCACGTACATCACATTGTGCGTACCCTTGCCAAAAATCTGCACACCGGGCAAATAGAGAGGTTGCCCATACACCGAGCCGTCCACGTAATAGCTATACAATTTGCCGAACGTTGCCGCTTTAACGTCATCGGAGTTCAGCGTCGCCTCGCGCGAGTTTGCGCCCGTCGTGAACCGGTCGTAACGGTTCATGACCACGTTCACTTGGACGGCCGCACAAATAGCCGCAGCCGTTTGCAAAAGCACTATGCAAAAAACTTTCATCATTGTTGTATCGGTCGAGAGAAGTGCCTATAGAATTGCCACTGCGTCATAATTGTGTCACCTTGAGTCTAAAGGACGAAATTCAGCTCAAGCTGAATTTCCCTCGCGGCGAACACCGACAGATCGAAATCGGCCAAACCGGGCCCAAATGCCGAGTCTGCATTGCTCTCCCATGTGTGCAGGCTGGCGGAGCGGCGTCGCGGCTAGTGTCGAACCACTCGTGAACGGTCCTGATGGTCCCGGCGTGGGGGCAGGTAGGTTGACCCGATTATTGACGCCAGAAACATTCAAAAGGGACTGTGCCACCCCTATCGTCAGCAGAAATCCAGTATGCAGGCTCGTGATCCCGTTGACCATCCGGCCAGTTGGCTTCACGGCACCAAGTCGTCGACTACGTAATAGCCTCCGGATCTGATGACTCTCAAGCAATCCTGGAGACCGTCATAGGCCCCCGGCATTGAATCAGTGAAAACGAAATCGTAGCGGGCTATGCCGCAACTCCGCAGCATGCCTCGGATATTTCGTGACAGCCCATGAGTTTTGACTATGCACAGGGGTGTACCGAATTCATTTGCCTGTAAACACCGATTTGGTATCTCCCGAGCCAACGTCAATAGATGCGCAGGACAGTACCTCACCATGTTTTCCGGCAGGCTTCGCCTGAACGGCCTTGCCATCCAAGATGAGTGTTGCGAAGGAACCAGGAAAGCATGCCTTCCACATCAATGATGGCCCTTTGACGTTCTGCAGCTCCGATCTTCTGAGACCCTCGTGCCGTACGTTAATCTGGTTGGCTCGAACGGGCACCTGGTCCACCTCGGCCCATTCCGTTTGAGAAGTCAATCGTGGAGTTGTGACTACTGACCCTTCGACATACCGTGCATCCAGGAATGCTTTGCCGGGCTCTGGCGATTCGACCTCGATCCCCATCAGGCCGTTTACGATGGCTCCCACCACCGCATAGGAGATCTCGGGGTACTCTCGCCGGTCCTTGTCTTCGCGTGTCAGATCGAGGATCTGCTGATAAGCTGCCTCCGCTTTGCCATAGCGGTATAATATCTCGGGCAGATGAGACTGTCCCTCAACGCCCATTCGTTCTCTATGCTCAACGGTCTCAAGAATGGACTTAAGAACCGCAGCCGATTTCTCGCCGTCCTGCGCAACTTCGTAGTAGAGCAGAGATAAGTTGAGCCCGTGCCCTTCGAGTCGATGATCTAAGTTGACCCGAGAGTAGTAGGCGCCAGACTTCTTGTCCCACCAGGTCTCGTTCACGAACGACTTCACGGCTGACGCTCGCATTAGAAACTCATTGGCTTCACTCGTGTCCTCTCTGAGTTGTGCAAGCCGGGCATACGCCAGAAAACCAGCGTATTGCGCCGCCAGCTGATCGACTGCCACAACAAAATCCGGATTCGCCTCGTCGTAGCTCGGAATGCCCCTGTTTCTTTGAAATCGGTTGGCGGGATCCAAGTGACCGCGGATGTTCATGATTCGTGGCCGCGTCATAATGTGCTCAAGCGAGAGATCCCACCTGTCGACATAGTCGTGAACAGTCCGGCGATAAAAGTTCTGAAATACCGGATCGCTAAGATAGCTGGAGTCACCACTCCACACGTACATGCGATAGCTGGCATCCAGCACATCGAAGTTTGCCGGTAAGTTGTACCAGAACTGAGCGTCGTCTTTATAGTCGATCGGTGCCGGAAGGTTGGCTCGGTTGATCTCCCAGTAGCTGCACCAGTCCTTCGACTCGGAGATGTTTTCAGCAAACCTTCGCAGCATGTTTCGGGTATAGGGCTCCAAGCCGAGAAAATGAGCTCCCATACTCTGGTGCGCAGTGTCGCGCATGCAGAACGCCTGCCGCCCTGGAAGGGCCGCCTCATACCAAAGGCCAACAGGGTCGCCATTGAAGGCGTAGGCTAGTGCCTGCTTTCTAGCCCAATCGAATGCGCTGGCAAGCCGGGCGTCGGACGTTCTGAATGTGATTGCGGCAGCGCTTGAGCTGGTGTGTGCAGTGAGTAAACACGCCCAGGCCGCTGCTGCAACTTTAAGCAACGGCCTAGAAAGAAACCTTTGCACCCAATTGAATGAGCCTAGGCGGAAGCCTGTCAGAGCTGATAGTTCCGAAGTTAGAGTTTCCAAGGGTTGTATTCGGATTACTGAAATGTGCCTGATTGAAAATGTTGAAGAAATCCGCCTCTATTCGTAGTTTCCGGTTTTCTGCGCCGAGGGTATTTTCTTTCGCGATAGAGAAATCCCAGTTGTTAATCCCCGGGCCGCGCACATGGCCAACACCGGAATTACCGAACGTGTATGCCGGGGGAGCGGCGAAGCAACCAGTATCGAACCACCGCTGAACTGTTTTGGGAGTCGAGACACTCGAACAGGTGATATCCGCTGAGTTACTTCCTCCGTTATTGTTGAGCAGATTGTCAGCCACGGTAACTCTCAAAGGCTGGCCAGCCTGAAAGGTCGTGATTCCGTTGACGGACCAGCCACTAACTAGCTGTCCGGCGATTCCGGAAGACCCACTCAGGAGAGGCTTGCCTCGGCCGAACGGTAGCTGGTAGTTATAGCTCAAAACAAGGTTCTGAGGAATATCGACGAGCTTGAAACCCTGGCTAAGCGCGTAATTGAGTTTGTCATTGTAGGGGTACAAGATGGTCGTGGTGTTATCCATTGTCTTCGACCACGTGTAAGAAGCCAGAAATGAGAATCCGGAACTGAATCGCTTCTCACCTTTAAGCTGAAGGGCGTTGTAATGCGAGGTGCCATCGCCGTTCCGCTGGTCCACCGTAGGAATGTTCGGTGCGACCGGAAAGAAGGGTAAACGCGGAGGGATGGGACCGGGTCCGGGCAAAGACTGATTTAGCTGCAAGTCTCTGTATAGATGAAGACCGTGCGTCCCGACATAGGCTGCGGTAAACGCCATATTACCAGGCAACTGTCGCTCGATGCTGAAGTTCCAGACTTGTGCCTGATCCTGCTTGAAGCCCCGTGCAACGAAGAACACGCCAAATCCTGGAGGCGGCGTCAGTGTCCCGCCTGGACTGTACGGGACGTCGATCGGCCGAGTCAGACCGGTTCCGCTAAGAGACCAAAAGGGAGTAAACGGCGTTGGCGTAATGTAACGGCCCAGCGTGAAGAACGGATAGTTCCGTTCCAGGGTCCCTCCCGTGGCTCCGAAGTTGTCAGGGAAATAGCTGATCCCAAAAGCGGCGCGGATCGCCGTCTTGTTGGCATCGGGCGAGTAGGCTAGACCAACTCGTGGTCCCCAGTTGCCGTAATTGTTGTCAACGTTCGGCCCTCTGTTTTTCGATGAGGCCACGTCAATCAGCCCCGTCGCTGGGTCAAAGTTCGATTGTCTATTGTATTTCTCGACGGGACGCGTGAAGAGGTCCCAGCGCAGCCCCGCATTCAAGGTGAGTTTTGGTGTGATCCGGAAGTCGTCCTGTACGAAAAAGCCTGCGAAGACCATTCGGACGGCAGGCACTGTGTTTACGAAATCCCGATATACCTGGTAGGGCTCCCCCAGCAAGAAGCTGGCGTATGCATTACCGGTGCCCGCCGCTCCCTGATTGCTGGTATAGTTGCCGTTGAAATAGAAGATGCCGCGGGGGTCATCCTGTGCGTTAGTCAGCGTTGACTGAATCTGCTGAACATCGCCCCCGAATTTCAGCGTGTGTTTTCCCTTCACCCATGTCAGGTTATCGGTGTAGTCGAAAATATTGGCGATGCGCTTCGCGTTTGTCCACCCTGGATCGCCGGTCAAACTGCTACTGCTGCCGCCGAGATTATTTGACACCGTGTAGCCGGAAATCTGAAATTGCGCAATACCGGATGTATACGCCAGGCCGGGAATATTGCCGTTCGGGATCCCGAGCGCGTTGTTTTCATCCACGCCATATGAGTTCGCTGTATCCACTACATTGAAGCGGTTGAACCCTAAACGCAGTTCATTCACCATCATGGGGGAAATCGTGCGGTCCCACCCGATGACCGCGTTCTGGTTGAGGGCTACCGAGTCTGGGCCACCGAACATGAAAATATTCGCAGGCGAGGGATTCGTGAAGTTCTTGTGGGCTGCGGACTCGCGTCCAAAGATGTGATCCTTTGCCGTCGCTTGAAAGTCGATTTTGACGTCACCCTGGGGTGCGTTCTCTGTGTTAACGGTGTTATCTATGTAGTTATTTGCGAGTCCGGGTTGGTTGGGAAGCGGGAATAGATTCTGTACCCTCTGAGCAACGGGATCCATTCGACTTGCCGGGATCGTGTTGTTGGGGAACGGCTGTCCGGTAAGCGGATCGTAAATGGCTCCCGATTTTCCTTCAGTCAGCAGCCCCTGCCGCTGTAACAACGTAGGCAACGTCAGAGTGTTTGTCTGCCCCTGATGGGCAATCAGCTGCTGGTAGTCGAGAAAGAAGAACAGCTTGTTCTTGATAATCGGACCACTGAAGAGCCCTCCAAATTGGTTTGACTTGTATGGAGCCCGGCTCTTGGCAAAGAAGTCTCGAGCGTTCAAGTCCTCGTTTCGCAGGAAATCGAAAACTTCTCCGTGGAACGAATTTGTCCCCGACTTGATTGCAAGATTGATAATTGCGCCTCCAAACGAGCCGTACTCGGCGTTCGGATTGCTGGTTTCCACTTTGAACGAATCGACAGAGTCGAGCGGCGGACTGATGCTGATGAAGGCGTTCAGCGGCTCGGTGTTATGAACGCCATCCACTAAGTAGTAATTACCCGACCAGGGGAGCCCATTAACGACAGCTTGCGTGGGTGTCAGGGCGCCCGCAGCGGAGGGATTCTCGGCAAAGTCGCTCCAGCCTGCTTGAACCGCTCCTGGAACGATGGTTACCAGTTGCTCGAACAATCGCCCGTTCAGCGGTAATGCTTCTATCTGCTGGGATTCAATCACGTGCCCCAGATCCGACGTCGTGCTCTGCACTAGCGGAGCCTCGCCCGTTACAGTGATTTCTTGATTCGTTTGACCGGGTGAAAGGCTGAAGTCGACGCGAGTCGTTTGCTGGACCTGGATGGGAGCGTTGGGCACCACTGCCGTTGCGAACCCCTTCAGCTGCGCAGTAATTTTGTATCTGCCTGGAGCCAGATTGGGAATGGTGTAGTCGCCTGTACCGCCGGTTACCGTCGACTGCACAATCCCCGTTTCGGTGTTGGTGGCTGCCACAGTAGCGTTTGCCACCGCCGCACCACTCGCATCGTGTACCGTCCCCACGGCCGTTCCCGTGATTGCTTGCGTCCACCCGATGCCTATGGAGAGCGCCAGGCAAATCAAGGAAAACGAGACTGTCTTTATCGCGCTGCTTACACACTGCTGAGACTGCTCTGACATGTGGGCCCCCTTAGGCGAAATTACATCACCAAACTCAGCGGTTGTACACGTTAATTAACGGTCAATTTATGGCGACCGTCCTCATTTGGCCCGGACCCACGGGAAGAACGACCCAGATTATTCGCTGGTTGTGCGAACCCAGTTCGATGTTGGCCCGGGCGGGTTTGCCATCCACGAACAGTTGAGGGCGTGTGTCGCTGGACGGGACCGGAAAACTAGCCTTCCATTGGAGCGGCGGGCCGAGTTGGTTCGTGAATGTAGTTTCCCTAACGCCGAGATGCCGGACCGTCACTTCGTTTTCGAGCACGGGGACGTTCGCCAGTTTCACCCACTTGAGGCCTTTCGGAAGTCGGGATAGCGTCGCTACCATGTGCTCTCGGGCATCCGGCGAGATCCCGGCCAATCCGGTTGCGGTCGCGCCGATTACAGCGAACACCACTTCGGGCATGTCTCGGCCACGGAAGTTTGGATCGGTCAATTCCAGCAGGTACCGGTAAGCGGAATCGTTTCTGCCATACCGGAAAAGAATTTCCGGATAGTAGGAGAGTTTCTGATCGAACTCGGGCCGGCTCTTTTCAAGCCACTCGAGGGCGGCTTCGGTTTTAAGACCGTCCTCTGTTAGCCCGAACAGGAGGGCGAACAAACTTGGCTCAGTGACATAGCCCGGGTAGAAACGATGATCAGCGAGCAGCATGGAGTAGTGACGTTTTTGAACTGGGTTCCACCACTCTGTGTTGTAGCGCAACCGCAGCTCATTTGCCTTTGCTAGGTACTCCGTAGCAAGCCTATTGGAAAGACTGCCTCGACTACCCTTTTGCTGCTGGATGGCAGCATACGTTGTATAGCCAACATATTGTGCCGCAATTAAATCGCCTCCGACCAGGAGCTTCGGCTCTTCCTGATAATAGGAGGCGATTCCCCTCGGACGAACCTTCGGGCTGCTCTCCATAATTCCGTAGGGATTTGGGTCCCACGCGGCAACATAGTCGGTCACCGTGCGGTCGTAGAAGTTCGAAAATACGGAATCAAAATAGGTTTGATCTCCTGTCCACAGGAATTGCCGATAGCACGCCCGCATGACGTCGAAATTTGCCGGGAGGCAATACCAGAAGTGGTGGTCGTCTTGATAATCGATCGGTGCGGGGAAGCCATCCTTGTTGATCTCCCAAAAACCGCACCAATCCCGGCTTGCGGAAATGCTCGCCGCAAAGCGCCGGAGCATGTTACGTGTGTGACGGGTCAAGCCAAGCACAGCCGCTCCTGTACTCTGATGGGATACATCTCGCATACAGAAGGCATACCGCGTTCCCGCAGTGCTGCCGTACCAGTCGCCGACCGGATCCCCGGTGTACGTATATCCCAAGGCACGCTGCCTTGCCCACTCGAAGCTTCTGACGAGTGCTGGATCGGAGGATTCGAGTTCTACGGAGCCTACGGTCCCAATAAAAACAGGCGCCTGTGTCGCAGGTGGTGAATGAGTCCCGAGCAGATGCCCCACAACCAGACCTGAGACGAGAGTGCACACAGACAGCGAAAGCCAAAGTGCGACTCGGTTGCGCGCTCGCCCTAATGTTGGGCGAGAATCTGGTGCTTTCGGTTCTTGGTTGCGTCTGTAGAACACCGGAACATACGATCCCTTGGGAATCTCGAGCACAATGGGCTCGCTGAGTCCCTCGTTAGAGAAGTAGCGCTCCAACCGTTGCCGTAAGAGCCGTGCTTCGGTCCGGACAATACTGTCTTCGCCGGTACTGTAGCTCGGTGATCTACCGAAAACCCGGTGTCCAATGAGAGTTTCGGATATTTCGTGAGGTGCGTGAGCAAGCTTTCGGTCGACAACGTACAGCAAGAAATCACGAAGCCGGATGGCCCGTCGGAATTCGCTGCTCCCGACGATTCTCTGGACGAGCGCACGGCACTCTTGATCCGTAGGACTACACTCCACCACCAGGTCAGCCATAATGTCGTGGCCTCAGCGCGACCGTACCGTTAGCAGCTATGAAATCTCCGCTGAACAGTATAGTTCAATCTGACAGCGGTCCCCTGCAGCGTCTGACCACAAAGAACCGGTCCGTGCGACTGCCAGAGTAGCGGCGATGCCGAGTCGCACTACACTACGAACGAACTGCGAATTCTCTGTCCTGTTTCTCCTGAACTGAACTGGTCACGTTGAACCGGCTGGTGAGAGGCCGCCTCGCCCTAGTCTGCCCAGACATGGCGTGCTCTGCCAACTGGCCTGGGGTGCAAATCCCCTGGTTGGAGGGTCAGGAGTTGTGTCCGAACCGGACACATGGGTAACAGAACGTTCCTAAGACATAGGTAACACTTTTGGCCCGAAAGGGTTTTCGAGGGGCTGCAAAGTGCGTTCCTCCAAATCGACATAGCCGAGATCGTACTCCATAAAGCTGACC
>DATIMM010000206.1:0-89457 GCA_035475295.1 Bryobacteraceae bacterium | reverse complement strand
GCAGGAAACAAAGGATCAAATTGCTCGCGAGATAGACGAGCAGTTGATGAATTAAGCAGGAAGGAAGTCTATGTCAGAAGAAAATCCGATCAACAAAGAGCAGCAACCGACACCAGGAATCGACATCAAGCATGTCGTGCGTCAGGCGATTGAAGAGTTTGTGCGCAACGAGCAGCAAAAAGCTGAGCCGGCGTACAAGGCTGAGCTTGACGACGAACGAAAAAGGCGCGAAGGCTTGGAGAGCCGCCTGAACCAGTTGGTGGAAGAGAACAGGCGTGCCCGCGCGGCAGCCGAAGAAGCAGACAGAAATTCGCAGATTCGGAGCGAGTTGCAGCGGCTGGGAATTGCAAAAGTCGACCTGGCGTTTCGCGCTGTGAAAGACGACATCGTGCGCGGCGAGGACGGGCGGTTGCGGGCTCAGGGTCCCGAGGGTAAACCGCTACAGGAATACCTGGCAGGATTCGTGCAAGAGAATCCGGAGTTGCTCCCGGCGCGTATCGCGGGCGGCAGCGGCATGAAGTCGGCGTCGCGGACCGTTACGCAGGATGGGTCCTCCGCCATCGAAATCGACAAGATTAGACCAGGAATGAACAAAGAAGAAATGGATCGAGTGCGCCAGGAGATCTCGCGGTTAACAGCGCAGGCGCTCCGGGGAGCTTAGTGGATCCAAGGCAGGCGTTCCGAAACCAGGGACACGCCGCCCGCGCTTTGATACTTGCCGTTCGTGTGTAAGTAGGAGCGTGACGAAGGTGCTGTTAGTTAGTTCAATTTAGGAGAGTTATGTCAACTATTACTTCCGCCAATCTGACAAATGCGATTGTCAAGTTAGTCGCCGCCGATGCGCTCCCCGCTTTGATGGGAAACTTGGTGATGGGCAACCTTGTAAATCGCGATTACGAGCCGGTATTGGCGCACGCGGGCGACACGGTCAACGTGCCGATTCCGCCCACCCTTGTGGCGAACAACCTTGCTGAAGGCGGGACTGTTACACCGCAGACTCCGAGCCTGGGAAATGCTCAGATCGTGCTGAATACACATGCCGAAGCTACTTTCCAGATTCCGGATGTTACGAAGGCACTGGCGTTTCCAGAGCTGTTGAAGGCCTACATGCAGCCTGCCGTGATCGCGATTGCAGAGCGCGTGGAAACAGATCTTCTCAACCTGTATAGCAGTTTTTCCGCGAACACACCGGTCGGTACAGCTGGTACGCCAGTGACCGAAGCCACTATCGACGCAGCGGAAACTGCTTTGTTTTCGGCGATGGTTCCGGCGAGCGCTCCGAAGTACCTGGTGGTGAATTCGAACACCTATTCACAGATTCGCCAGATTCCCCGCTTCAGCGAATATTACTCGTCCGGCGATGCCGGATTGCGCGCGCTGGTGGAAGGCAATGTGGGCAAGATGAAGGATTTCTTTATCTTTCGTTCGCAGTTCGTCCCCACCACCGGCGGCAGCACGCCGAACGCTCACAACCTGGCGTTCAGCCGCGATGCAATCGGCCTGGTAGTTCGCCGGCTGCCTCAACCCCTTCCCGGGACGGGCGCTATCGCGGAGTACGCCGAGATGGGCAACTTCGGTATTCGCGTAGTGATGAGCTATCAACCCAACACGTTGTCGCAACAGTTCACCGTAGACGTACTCTACGGCTGCGGAGTGCTGCGGAATAACTTCGGCGTTCAGGTCAATAGCTAGTCGCTAACCAGTAAAACGCAACCGGGGAGCTGAGAGATCAGCTCCCCTTTTCTTTGAGGAGAAAGCAAATGGACGTTAGACAGTATTTTCGAAAGCTTCGTGAGATTGAGGCGAATATACCAGAGCAATATCCCTTGGTGATGAGCTTGGAAACCTCCGACGGTGGAAAGGCCGGCCTGATCACCGAAGTTCCCCGTCACGTCGCCGCGCGGATGATCGCCGAGGGCCGTGCCGTGCTTGCGAACGAGTCCGAGAAAGAGTGCTACCGTACGCAGCAGGCCTCCGCGCGTGAGATTGCGGAACGGGACGAACTCGCCAAGCGCTTGCAGGTGACCGTTGTCACAGAAGCGGACCTGCGCAGCCAGTTCGCGGGGAAGAAGATCCACGGTCCTTCCACGAGCGGAAAGTAGAATAACATGGCGCTGTTTACCGACTCGGACAACGTGACGTTACAGGATCTTTTGCAGTTTGAAGGATCGTTAGTGCAAATAGCGTCCTCGCATGGGATCAATGTGGAGACCAAAATCGGGCTCTCTACCGCAGCCATCGCGGACAAGCTCCTGTTTTGGTTAATGAGAGCAGGGATGTCCGACCCGCAGTGGGTAAACCGGCGTTCTCTTGGGCTCTCCACCGTGGTGATGACACCAACGCTCCACCGTTGGCTTTGCTTCGATGCGCTTGCGAGGTTTTACTCGGAGGCCTACTATGTGCAACTGAATACCAGGTTTGAGGGCAAGTGGACCGAGTATCAGGCAGAAGCAACCAAGGCGGTCGAGATGGTACTCAATTCGGGAATCGGGATTGTCCACAACCCACTGCCGAAACCAGGGCTCCCCCTAGCTGCGGTTCAAAGTGGCCCACTTCCGGCACAGGCGTTGTTTATTCAAACAGTCTGGGTGGATGGAAGTGGGAATGAAGGTGCCCTAAGCCCCGTCAATGGGCTGATTTTGCAAGGTGCGAACAACGTTGTTGTCCAGATGGCGGAAGGCGCGAATGCACCAAAGAGCGCCACCGGCTGGAACGTATATGGAAGCGAAACAGGAACTGATCTGACCCGGCAAAATGAAACACCGCTGTCGATCGGTTCTACCTGGCAGCTTCCAGCATCGGGACTCGTAAGCGGGCCTGAGCCGATCGGGGGACAGCAACCGAATTACTACGTCGTCGATCCGAGGAGAAGCCAGCGAGGATAACATGCTGCCACTAACAATTCTTGCCGCGCAGAAGCTGAGCGGTTTATTGACAAATGGGGACGCGTTACAGCAGCAACTAAACGAACTGGCCAGCGTGTGTAACGTAAATGTACCGGCGATTACTAGCGCGCAAGTTGTGTTGAGTTCGGCGAGCGCGGATACCGCAGATTTGAGCCTTCAGCTTACGTATCCGAGAGTCTGCCTTTACAGCAGCGGGCTGAAAAACACACAGGCTGAAAAATTCCGCTCCTTTTCCGGGTCGGTGTTGGTCACGGCGGAGATATGGGCCAGTGGAAATCTTGCTAGTGATACGGACCAGTGGATTCACTTTTACGTCGAAGGGGTGACGCAAATTCTGAGTCAGAACATCGGCGACTGGGGAGATGGATTGTTCTTTTCAGGTACATACGACGTGCAACTCCAGGCTCCCAAGGCGGGTGGCTTTGGATATGTGGAGTCGGCGAAAGTAACCTGCAGCGTGAATGTAAGCCGTAACTGAGGAACTGACAATGGGAAATTACATATCGTCAAATGCAAATCGATTTTACGTCGCGCTAGAGGCGAGCTATGGCAAAGCGGCTCCAGTGAACTCCATCAACCGCTTTCCAGCAGTCCGTTTGCAGGCCCAACAAGTGTTGGAAGCCGGCAAGCGCCAGGATAAATCGGGCACGCGTACGTTTCAGGGAACGTCTAAGGATTCGCGACGACATACTGCGTTCCAGGTGCGAAGTTATTTAGCTTCTTGGAACGGAACGGGCGAACCGTCGTATGGTCCATTGTTTCAAGCGGGATTGGGAGCGCAGGCGGAGATCAATAGGGGGCTGGTAATCGCCGCAGCAGAAAACCAAGCCCATTTTCAGACTACAGTTTGGCATGGACTCTCGGTCGGTTCAGCGGTCTCCTTCGGTAACGAGCTTCGCTTTGTGACAGCGGTACCGGATAGCAAGACGATCGTAGTGAACGCTCCCTTCTCGACGCCGCTCGCGCAGAATGTGGCGCTTGCGCCCGCTGTGACGTACAAGCTTTCGACAGCACTACCGAGTGTCACTCTGTACGATTATTGGGATCCCGTCACAACAGTAAGTCGAATCGTATGCGGCGCGGCTGTGGACACTTGTGTTGTAAGCGTGAACGGGGACTTTCATGAATTTGCATTTGGCGGCCCAGCAGCGGACCTGATCGATTCAACAGCGTTCACAGCGGGCACGAGCGGTGTTGATAGTTTCCCGACCGAGCCGCCGTTGGACAATTTTGAATATTCAGTTGTTCCGGGACATTTGGGGCAGGTCTGGCTGGGGAGCACGGCAAACCAGTTTTTCACGCTGACAGACGCAGCGATTGAGATCAAAAACAGTGTGGAACTGCGAAGTACTGAGTTTGGATCGTCGTACCCGACCGCGGTTACAGCTGGGGAACGGCACGTGACTTCCCATTTCACGTTGCTTGCACAGGATGATGCACAGACGAATGCCCTCTATGCGGCGGCACGATTGAGGAATCCGATAGCGGCGATGCTTCAACTGGGTCAACAGCAGGGGCAACTAATGGGAATCATGCTGCCCAGCGTCATGCCGGAGGTTCCGGGTTACAACGATTCGCAGACGAGGTTGCACTGGGAATTTAAAAATAATCGCGCGCAGGGGAACTCCGACGATGAACTTTATATCGCATTTGCGTAAAGCCCTCGGGGTGTTTGTGCCCGACCAGCCCGTGTCCACGGGACTGAGTGCCCGGTATGAGACCACCTTATGGAAGGTGAGTACATCCGTGCCGGGTGTGCGTTATTGCGTACGCCGTGCATCTTTGAGGCAGCGGATTGAGCTGGTGCGAAGAGCCAGGGAGTTGAGCTTACGGACTGAGTTTCTGAAGGCAGGGAATAGTTCGGATCAATTAGAGGCGACGCTAGCGGATCTCTATGTGCAGCAACTATACCTCGAATGGGGCTTAATGGAGGTCGCCGGATTCACAATTGACGGCCATAAGCCGAGTGCTTCCACGCTCATCGAGAAGGGTCCCGAGACACTGGCTAAGGAAATCGTCGAGGCGATTCAAGAAGAACTCAGCCTCAGCGAGAACGAACGAAAAAACTCCTAATCGCATTCCATTTCCAATTTTCTTCACCGGCCGCGTGGAACTGCGAAAACTGCCGAGCGAGCGGCCTGGTGCGGATCAGAAAGTGTGCGTGGGCATTTCCACACGAAACGATAGATAAGAAAGCAGTGTGGGCACGCAAAAGCGTGACCTGCCAACGCTGTCCGAAGTCCATCGCGACGGCCGAGAGCCTGACGTATTTGGAACAGTTCGGTGTGTGGAAGCAGTTGGGCGGACAAAGCCTGTGGGAGTTTGACGCCAAGACAGCTGACGCCGTTATCCTGTTGGACCACGAGTGGCGGAAAGAAGGTGAAAAGGATGAACAATAGCGACAATTTGTCTCGCCTCATAAGCGGCTCGAATAAGAGCACGGGCCAGAATATCTCGCGCCTACTGGCATCGACGAACCTGGTAGGAGGAGCGAGTGCAACCTCGAGCGGCTCTGCGAGCCCGGGAGCACAGCGCGACCTAAAGTCGCTATCGCTACTGACCAAATCGAGTCTGACGGGCATACAATTTGGGAGTCCCTCAAGTTCAGGCACCTCGTCCGCAGCATCGAGCTCAAACGGAAGCGTGTGGGGTAGTTTACTCGGTCAGACAACTTCGGGCAGCGGATTAGCAGGCCTGCTTAGCAGCGGGGTAGCTAGCCTCGGCAAGATTGATCCGATTGGCGCGGTGATTTCTGGAATCGCCAGTCTTTTCGGCGGAGGCGGAAAGGCAACGCTCCCTGAATTAAACCGCTTTCAGCTGCCGACGTCCCAGGAACAAACTATTTACGTCGGCTCCAAGGGCACTACGGCTTACCAAGGCAACTCCGTACAACAGGCAGCTACAACGCAGCCTTCAGGTGGCACCTATGGAGTTACCGGACAAGCGCAGAGCGGGCCAGCGAACACCGATCCGCAATGGTTTCTCGACAACAGCAATCATATTGCGCAGGCGGTTAGAAACGCCATGTTGAACTCGAATTCAATTAACGACGTGGTGTCGGAGGTTTAGAATGGCGGCGACATTTCCTCTGCTTAACTCAGGCGCGGTTGCACAGTACCCAACGGCCGTTGTAACCGGGCAGAATGTTCAGGCAATCCGCTTTCTGGATGGCTCCGACCAAAGATATTTGCAACAGGGACGGCAGCTCCGTGGCTGGCAGATAAAGCTCACCCTCCTGAATGAAGAGGAGATCGCCCGACTGGAAGCCTTCTTCGTTGCGCAGCAAGGTGATTATGCGCCGTTTAGCTTTCCTGATCCATTTAGTGGAGCCGTGGTGACCAATTGCAGGCTGGGCGCTCCGGGCATGGAAAGCACCTATGTGGGTGTTGACACAGGAGAGATGACATTGTGGGTGATAGAAACCAATGGGTGAATTATTTTTTCCGCAATTAGCCAGCGGCGCGTTGGCTCAGTATCCGATACAGAAGACGAGACTGGTGCCGACCATCAAGAACGTGCTTCTGGATGGAAGCATGATCCTTGCTTCGGAATTGAATTTTAACCCACATGCCTCGCGATTGCTCTTCCAGCTTAGCTACTCGAACTTGGAAACCGCCGACATGCAGGCCCTGCAAGCGCATTTTGAAGCTTGCCTCGGACCGCTTCGCGCGTTCACGTTCATTGATCCCACGGACAACATGCTGGCCTCAAGCTCGGACCTAACGGCTACTGGCTGGCAGCGGGGCGCAATTCAAATCGTTCCAGGAGCGACCGATCCAAATGGCGACGGCGAAGCCTTTGTGTTGACAAACGTAAGTCAAGCAAGTCAGGGGATTGTACAGACGTTAGCTGTCCCGGCGCATTATCAGTACTGCCTGTCTGCTTACGTCACCAGCACGCAGGCGGGAAGCGTCGTGTTGAGCCGAACTGGCACGAGTGCCTCAAATAGCACGGTAGTGCAGGTAGGGTCAAGCTGGACACGCGTGATCTCCAGTGGGCGGCTTAACGATGGAGGTACCACGTTTACGGCCGGACTGATCCTTATGCCAGGGCAGCAGGTGACCGTGTACGGAATGCAGCTGGAGGCGCAGTTGCAGCCCTCGCGATACCGCGCCACACGAGGAATGGGTGGCGTTTACACACGTGCGCATTGGGCCGTGGACGAATTTCCGATTATGGCGCAAGCGCCCAATCTGTTTTCTACTTCCTTCAGTATTGAGACCAACGTATAGGTGCACGCAATGGGAACAATAAATCAAATTAAGCAGCTTGCAGAAGCGGACACACCGCTCTTGTTTTTTCAGTGCGTGTTGCCGTCCGGTGATGCACAGTACTGGTGTACGCACTCCATTAGCTTCAATGGGCAGCGGTATGCGGCAAAGGTGCTGAAGCATAATTTGTTTGATCTTCAACTATCGGCGGATGACGCCATGGATGGGATTTCCCAGCTATCGCTTACTTTGGCGAATGCCGACTCCATCTTATCGGAGCTGAACCATGAAATTAAATTCAAGGGATCGCAGCTTACCGTCTACTTCGCATTTGCCGACCTGCCGAGCGAAACGATCACCACGGAAAGCACCGTGCTGTTCCGCGGCATTGCTGGTGATCCCGACGAGATAACCGAAGACACGCTTCGCCTGACCTTCAACAACAAGTTGAGCTTACAGCGGGTTGCAGTTCCCGAAGTGAGGGTTCAGCGGACCTGCCCCTGGAACTTTCCGACCACTCTGGAGCAGAGAACGGAAGCCAAAGACGGTGGGGCAAACGGGCGATACTCACGATTTTACCGATGTGGCTATTCGGCCGATCTCGTTGGTGGAGTGGGCAATCTAGATAACGGCCAGCCGTTTACTTCGTGCGATGCTTCGCGGGGGCAGTGCACGCAGCGCGGGATGTTCGATCGGGACAACTCAAATAACACGACCCGACGCTATGGGGGATTCGAGTTTGTTCCTTCGGCAATCAATGTCCGTACAGCGGGTGCGAAGACTTCGCATCTTTCTCCGTTACTGGAAAACTCCGCTTTGTATAACGATCCTGTGCCGGTTGTATACGGGACCGGTTGGTTAAAGGCTCCAGTCATTTTCGCGCGAAACGATGGAAACCTGACGCACATGGAAGTACTGATGGGGCTGGGAACGTTGCAGGCTCCCCCACAGGCGCCTACTGTTCTGAAGGCTGTAGTAAATGACGTAGAAATTCCGCAAGGTGTTGCCGGGCAAGATATGACGGTTACCGGCTGGTACAGCACCGTAACAGTCGGGTCACGCAAGGGCAATTTTAGCCCGGATTTCAAGGACGCGAATGGCACGTTTCTAGGTGATCCGTACGGAAGTCTCGCAGTCCTTTCCGTAGTCGTCCCGAACCGGATCTGCCCCGGAAAGAGCTTGCCGACTGTGGAAGTGCTGCTACAGGGGATCGGTTTGGACACCTACGATGCAAACGGTGCGCTTGCCAGCGTGAATGGGCCTGTCTATACCAATAATCCAGCCTGGGTGATTCTCGACATTCTACGGCGGTGTGGATGGACTTTGGACGAGTTAAACGTCCCTTCATTTGCCGCTTCGGCTGCTTACTGCGGTGAGCTAATCACGACGACAGATCTGAACGGCAACACCGCCACAATGCCGAGATTTCAGTGCAATTTAATCCTCAATACAAGGCAGAGTGCTGCTTCACTAGTGCGGGGCATTCGCGTGGCAGCGAGCTTGATGCTCCGGTACGGCGCAACCGGTTTACTGGAGCTTGTGCCGGAGAGCACGCTGGCCAAGCAACAGCCAGTTCTGCCGGACGGAAGCAACAGCTCCGAAATGCTGGATGGCGGATGGCCGACCTACGAATTCAGTGATGGCACAGGACCATTCTCGGGGATTGTGCGCAATGTGAACGGCAGTTCATCGGTCCGCATGACTTCCCGCAGCATCGCGGAGACTTCAAACCGCCTCAGCGTTGAATTTCAGGACGAAGGGAATGAGTACCAGCAAGATAGCCTGTCGCTGGTGAATTCCGATGATTCGGCGTTGATCGGCTACGAGATCAGCAGTCAATCGACTGCGCTCGGAATAGCAAACTTCAATCAGGCTACGCGGGTCCTTTTAAGGCAGCTAGACAAGTCGACCAAAGGGAATCAGTTTATTCAATTCCAGACTAGCTTCCGAGCCCTGAAGGTAAGACCGGGCGATATCATTGCCGTGACTTACGCGAAAGAGTTGATGCAGCGGGTGCCCTTTCGGGTTGTGAAGCTCTCGCCGTCGGTGAATTATCAGACCGTTACCATTCTGGCGCAAATCCACGATGATGATTGGTATAGCGACAGCACCGCTGTGCTGGCCGGAGCCGGACGACAGCCTGGATCCCACGTGCAGACACCGCGGCCTCTGCTAGGGACTGTCGTCAATCCAGACGGAACTTCGGATTTCGGGCTTCAGGGTGAGGTCCAAACCCTCGGCGATGGGACGGCTTTGCAAACCATAACGGTCAGTTTCGCTCAACCGGCAAAGCCGAATGCCAAGTCCGCTCATTTGCCACTCGTCAGCCTGTCCCCGGAGGCCTCCTCCACGGCGGGTGGAACTCTGGCTTCTGGTAAGACCTACTATTACGCGGTCAGCGCAGTCGATAGCAGTGGCAATGAAGGAGCCATTTCGTTTACTGTTCCCATTTCGATCCCGCCAGGGAATAATACCGCGACGATTACAGGGCTGAGTTTTCCGACGCCCACTGACAGCTTCCATGTATACCGGGGAAGCAATCCGCAGCTCTTGTACCGGATTGGGACGGTGAAGTTGGCACAGGCGAACTCGACGCCCACAGGATACACGTACACGGACACGGGGGAGGCGTCGCAGCCGATTGGCCCCCCAGATTCGAATTTCGACCATGCCAACTTCTATTACCGCGGACAGTATACGCCGATATACAAGGTGACAGCCGCGACCAGCAACACGATTGCGAGTGCCGACATGAACAGTGTGCCCTCCGCATACGCAAACACACCAAGGGTGGTCCGGATCGCGGCCGGAACGGGTGTTGGGCAAGAGCGCGCAGTTATCGCCAATGACACGACTTCGCTTACAGTGAGTCCGGCGTGGAGTATTACACCCGATGAAACCAGCTCGTTCGCAGTTGTCGATTCGTCCTGGAAGTTTGCAGCGGTGTCGACGACAAGCCCGGCGCAATTCCAAATTCCCTACCAGGCGGGGACAACAATCCAGATATCCGGTCGATGTGCAAATGTGCAAAACCAGGAAGGATCAGCGGACCTGTGCCCCATGACAATTTGGAATGTGAGTGGGACCACACCAGATACGGGTACGCCCGGTGTCCCCGTATTCACCCTGACGGCCCCTGGCGGCGGTAATCTGACAATCTCGCAAGTGGGCTTTCAGAGCTTTGCCGATACGGCTACGGTGACCAGCGGTGCAGTCAGGATATTTTTCTGGGACGAAGTTAGTGGGTTAAGTACCACCCTGTTCAGTCCCGTTGCGGCGGGTGACCGTTCAATTTCATTACCGGCTGGAATCACGCCCAGCCTTAGCGGTGTAATTCAGGTGGGGACCGAACTGATGATTGTCGGTCAACTGTCAAACCCGGCAACAAACTCCTATGGTGTGGATCGAACGACTTTGGGTACAATGCCGGTTGCTCATAACACGAATGAGGTCGTGCGAATACTGCAAACGACCTCGGTGGTCCTACCATTTGAGCGCGGATTTTTCCAGAACAAGGCGTCGGTTAACTACTTACATACCGTGAGTATGCCGGATTGCCGAGTCTTCGCAGCACAGATGTCTATGACAAATGTCTTTGGGGACGGACAGACGGCGACCAACTCCTACGTAGACGCGCCCTTAAGAACTCTGTCAGGAGGACAGTTCTCACTGCAACTGGGGGGATATCTGGCCACCCAGAGTAATGCAGCACCGGCTCTGCTCGTGCAGAATACTCACGCCGTCCGAGACATTTGGGCAAGCCTAGGGCAGGCGGCGCAAGGCTATTCCATTGGGGTTGAGATCCTGCAGAACGGGGTCCAATACTGCAGCTTTGTCATTCCTGTACAGGGTTCGTCGTCGCCGACGGGCTCGGTCGACCAGACCAAGCCGGCGTTGTACGTGGATGGTTCTTCTCTTCCGCCATTACAGGAAGGCGCGACACTGGCCATGAACGTGAGCTTGCAGTCAGCGGGAAGCCAGCTTAGCACTGGGCGAGATCTGACGGTGACCATCCGGTTTTGACACCGTTGGATTGCTTGGTCAACTTGCGGGGCATGCGCTGACGTCTTCACTCCATACAAGTGGATGCATCGGGCCGATTCGGACATAGCGCCAGCGCATCTTGCCGCCGTGAATCCGGTATTTGATGTATAGCGACGGTTAACATGGTCAGTTCATGATCTACGCCGTCGCGATCTCGCTGGTGGTCTTGCTGCTGTGCGGCATTACAGCGTATAAGACAACGCGAGTTAAGAATCAAACCGACTTCATGGTGGCGGGAAGAAGTCTCCCCTGGCCCGTTCTCGTCTTTACACTGCTGTCTTCCTGGATTGGGGCGGGCAGCTTGCTTGCCGGTGCCGAGAATGCATACCGCAATGGCTTCGCGGCGCTTTGGCAACCGGCGGGCGGATGGTTGGGCCTACTGATCATAGGCCTAGTGGCGGGCCGCGCCCGAAGCTTTGCGCAGTTTACTGTTCCCGATCTGCTGGAAGCTCGATTCAATTCCGCAGCGCGGGTACTTGCCACTATTGCTATCGTGATTTCCTACACCGTAATAACCAGCTATCAATTCATCGGTGGCGGCGATATCCTGCACCTTATTTTCCCTACAATCACAAGTCAAACCGGGCTCTACATCATCTCCGCTTTCGTTATTTTTTTTACTGCTTCCGCGGGCATGGCCTCTATTGCCTACCTGGATCTGGTGATTGGGTCGCTCGTAACACTAACCGTTATCGTGGCGGTCCCGGTCATGCTGAGCCGCGTAGGGGGCTGGCCTGCCGTGCGCAGTGCATTGCCGGCCACGCATTTTCAGATGCTCGGAAACCTGCACTTGAGTCAAGCGATGGGACTGATGCTGCCTACGATGTTGCTGTTGATCGGCAACCAGGGAATGTACCAGAAGTTTTTTTCCGCCCGCAGTGAGAGCGACGCAAAGAAGTCGGTTGTCGGATGGATCATCGGAACCGTGATTTTAGAAACTCTACTGATGACAGTGGCCGTGATTGCCAGTTCGAAGCTTCACACCGATAAGCCGCGCGAGATAATTCCCCTGGCCGCCAAGGTGGCCCTGCCGCCGTGGCTTGGGGCCATACTCTTAGGCGGCGTGTTTGCAAAAGTCATCTCTACCGCAAACAACTACCTCTTCTCGCCGGCGACTAATTTGATTCATGACGTGTACGAGCGGTTCATCGACCGCAATGCTACGCAGCGACGAACGCTGTTTGTCTCACGATTGATCGTAGTATTGCTGGGCGTCTTCGCGATTCTGCAAGCGACCCAGTTCACTTCAGTTTTAGAGGCTTCTCTGTACGCATATACAATCTACGGTGCCGCGGTCACGCCGGTGATTATGGCTGTCTTCTTTTGGAAAAGAACAACAACGGCAGGGGCGATTACGTCTATTGCGTTGGGAACTGGAATTACCATTGGTTGGAAGCTGCTGCAGCACTACGGGTCTTCCGAACTTAAACGCGGCATCGGGAATGTTGATGCTGTGTTTCCTGCTTTGCTTGCTTCCGTGCTTGCCCTGATCATAGTGAGCCTACTGACGAAACCCGCGCGGCGGGAGAGCACGTTGGACCAGCAAGAGCTTAGAATCACAGAGAATGGTGATTGAGCAGATACAGGATGCGCTCAAGCGGAATGGGCTTAACGGCTGGCTTTTTTTTGACCACCATCGTCGCGATCCGCTGGCCTATAGAATCCTCCAGCTTCCACCCACGCTCGAGCCGTCGAGACGCTGGTATTACTTCATCCCTTCCGATGGTGAGCCCGTGAAACTGGTCCACAGGATTGAGAGCTCCACCCTAGACTCGTTGCCGGGGAAAAAAGAGAGCTACTCAAGTTGGAGTGAGCAACAGGACAAGCTTTGGGGGCTGCTGAGAGGGCGAGGGCGTATCGCAATGCAGTACTCACCTCGCTGCGCTATCCCATATGTGTCCATGATAGACGCGGGTACAGCGGAACTCGTTCGATCGGCCGGCGTCGAGATCTTGAGTTCTGCTGACCTGGTTCAGGAGTTTGAAGCACGCTGGAGCGACGAACAGCTTCAAATGCACCTGGAAGCCGGAAAGCTGGTAGATCAAGTTCGACGCGAGGCCTTTGATCTGATACGTCATCACAATCGCTCAGGTCGTTATGTAACGGAGTATGAAGTCCAGCAGTTTATCCTTTCCCGATTCTCACAACTGGGGCTCACTACCGATCATGGGCCGAACGTCAGCGTGAACGGTAATGCATCCAATCCTCACTACGAGCCCGCCAGAGAGCTTTGTTCACCGATTCAACAAGACGACCTGGTGTTAATTGATCTGTGGGCTAAACTGATCCAGCCGGATTCTGTCTACTACGACATCACCTGGACCGGCTTTTGCGGTGGATCTATCCCCAGCCATATCCAGAACATCTTTGAGATAGTGAGAGATGCTCGGAACGCAGCGGTGCGGTTTGCGATTGAAAAAGCAGCAGGAATCGAGCCGTTCGCCGGTTACGAGGTGGACGATGTGGCCCGCCATTACATTGAGGAGCAGGGATTCGGGGAGTATTTCTTCCATCGCACAGGCCATAGCATCGGGACGGAAGTCCACGGCACGGGCGCGAATATGGATAACCTGGAATCGCACGACGAGCGGCGGGTAATTGCGAGAACCTGTTTTTCAATTGAACCGGGAATTTATCTACCGGGATTCGGCATCCGCTCCGAGGTAAATGTGTATGTGGGCGACGGATTTGGCCGCGTCACGGGTGAAGTACAGGAAAAACTGGTGCATATCTAGGCTATTTGTTACATTTCCGCTAATAACTCGCGTCAGGCATAGGGAGCATCAATTATTTTGATTGGAAGCTAGGCCTGAAAACAGGCTACAGTTTGATATGGCGACTGCAGCAATTTTCATGGAGCCCCCTACAACTCAAGTTGCGCTTCTTCATCGAATCAGCAGCATTGTCAGTTCCGAGCTTTCCCTGGACGAAATGTTGGGAGAGATCGTCGGCCTCACGGTTCAGGTGACCGGCTGCGATGCATGTCTGGTTTACCTCATTGAGCGGGAGACGAGCGAAATCGTACTCCGCGCGTCACAGGTTCCCCATCAGGTAGATCTTGGGAATATCCGAATGAAAATGGGAGAAGGCGTCACCGGTTGGGTAGTCGAGCACCAATCTGTGGTAGCTCTACCCTCCAACGCGTCGGCGGATACCCGTTTCAAACGCTTTCAGGCTCTTGTGGAAGATACCTATGAGGCATTTCTCTCTGTGCCATTGCTGAGTGGCGGAGAGGTGATCGGTGTTATCAACGTGCACCATCGGGAACCTCACGCGCATGACACAGATGAGGTAGCTCTACTGACCTTTGTCGGCGAGCAGATGGGCGGGGCTATTGCTAAATCAGTTCTCGCCGAAGAGAATGCCCGGCTGATGGAAGAAAGCGCGGAGATGCGGCGCCAACTGGAGACACGGAAGCTTGTCGAGAGGGCGAAAGGAATTCTACAGCATCGGCACAGCCTGACGGAAGAGGAAGCGTATCTCCGACTCCGAAACGAGAGCAGACGCCTACGCCGGCCAATGCGGGAGCTTGCGGAAGCGATAATTCTGGCAGAAGATCTTAGCCGCAAGAGCGAATACACCGAACAGGCTTAACGCCTCCCTCGCTACAATCAGGGTTGCAACGCGAGTTTCAGCCATTATTTCGTAATCCGCACCTGCTTACCATCGCCGGTAATTTCTGGCCTCGTCAGATAGATGAGGAGCGATTTCCGGCGGTTCGTAAGCAGTACAGGATCGATCGGCAAACGAGTATTCTGGTTTTCGAGCACCAGCCCACTGGTGTTCCACGTGGCCAGATTGTTTGTATCCATGGGTTAGAAGGATCAGCTGACGCGGGTTACATCCGGAGCCTTGCGCAAGCTGCCCTCCTCCGTGGTTTTGGCGTACATCGCATGAATTTGCGCACGTGCGGAGGCACAGAAGAACTATGCCAAACGATGTACCACTCGGGCCTCACGAGCGATACCAGGAGGATCCTCGAGGAGCTTGAACGGCGCCACCTTGGTCCTTCATTCCTCGCCGGTTTCTCCTTGGGCGGAAATGTGGCACTGAAGCTTGCAGGCGAGTTAGGGAAGACCGATCTGATCGCAGGCGTATGCGCCGTGTCAACCCCCATCGATCTGGCGGATTGCGTAAGGCAGATCGACAAGCCATCGAATGTACTGTATGCGCGGCGCTTTCTCCAGCGCCTTTGTGACCGTATCAGAAGAAAGAGCCGGCTTTCCAGGGACGTCTACACGACCGAAGGCCTGAACGAAGTAAAGACGATTTGGGAGTTTGACGACAGATTCACTGCCCCGTTATTCGGCTTTGGAACCGCCGCCAACTACTACGACACGCAGTCGGCAGTCCGCTACTTGGCTTCTATTCGCGTTCCCGCTTTGGCCGTAATGGCGAAGGACGATCCTCTCGTGCCGTTTCGCATCTACGAACACCCGGCGTTTCTCTCCAATCCCGCATTACAACTGCTCGCAACGGAGCACGGCGGACATCTTGGGTTTCTCTCGCTAAAAAAGCCCCGTTTTTGGCTGGATGGCGTTCTTTTAGATTGGATGGGCGAGATCGCGTCAGGAAAAAACAGCCCAGGTCACGGAACAAACATCGATCGCCTTACGTCTGTCTGAGGAGAATCTGCGTGACAAAACCGGGTAAATTCCGTCCGAGTGCCTCGTTCTGGGAAGCCGGACGCATCGCATTTGATTCTCTCCGAAAAAGTAAACTCCGAAGCTTTCTAACGTTACTGGGAATCATTCTCGCTACCACGACCCTGATCGCGGTCACCGCGCTGATCCACGGGATGAATCTTTACATCGCCGACAAGGTCTCAAATATGGGCGCCGACGGATTCCGGATTGTGCGCATGGCCTGGATTGGCAACTGGGATCCAAAGAAATTCATGGAGATGTCCAAACGGAATCCGCAGATTCGGCGCGAGGAGTATGACTTTATCAAGGATCACGCCACTCTGCTGAGTGGGATCGGCATTATGGCGTCCACAAACGGGCGGTGTTCTTTCGCCGGGCAGTCCGTAGAGGGCGTCAGTATTCAGGGTGTAACGGAAAATATACCAACCATCAATAACGTTCAGGTGGCCACAGGACGCACGCTGTCGGCGAACGAGGTGAGCCGGCACGCGAGCGTTGCCTTTATAGGTAGTGATTTAAAAGATCGCTTCTTCATGGACCGGGACCCGATCGGGAAGACGATACAAGTAGATGGCGTGCCGTTCGAAGTGGTAGGGGTCGCGAAGTCCCTGGGCAGTGTCTTCGGGCAGTCGCAGGATAACTTCGTGATGATTCCGATCGACAGTTACTTCAAGCGCTATGGCTCGAGACAGGGAATGCGTCTGGTGGCGAAGGCGATCGACCAGCAGCGTTTAATAGAAGCCGAAGATCAAACCCGGATGCTGCTACGCGCCTTCCGGCATCTTCGCCCGAATCAGGACGACACCTTTTCCATTCTCTCGTCAGATACTTTTGTGAGCTTGTGGCAGCGACTGACCGCGGCGATTGCGGCTACGGCGGTGGGGGTCGTATCGGTGTTCATGGTAGTCGGCGGAATCGTAATCATGAACATTATGCTGGCGGCCGTGACGGAGCGAACGCAAGAGATAGGCATTCGCAAGTCGCTGGGCGCACGGCGCCGAGACATATTAAATCAATTTTTGGTCGAGTCGGCGACACTGTCAGCCACGGGCGGACTGATGGGCGTTATCATTGCTTGGTCCCTCGCCGTTATTATTCGGAAAGCCACGCCCGTGCCAATGGCGCTACCCTGGTCGTCGGTCGTTATCGGAGTTGGGCTCTCGGCGGTAGTGGGGTTGTTTTTTGGCATTTATCCAGCCAGACAAGCGTCGAAGTTAGATCCTATTGAAGCGCTAAGAGTGGAGCGCTAATCGTGAACTGGCTAGCGATCGTCAACGGTACGGCACTTGCGTTACAAACCATTCGCGCCCACAAACTGCGCGCCTTCCTGACCGTGCTTGGCGTCGTCATGGGGACGGGCACCATCATCGGAGTCGGTTCGATCCTGACGGGGTTGGATTCATCTATCACGGCGGTGCTTCGCAGCTTCGGTCCAAATTCCATCATCGTCTTCAAATTTCCAGTTGGCTTTCGAGCGTCAAATCTGACGGCGGAGGAACGCACCCGTAAAGATCTAAATTACGACAACGTTCTGGACCTCAATGCACGGTGCGACGCCTGCGATGAGGTTTCGCCGATGCTGTTCACCAACAACAACTTTATCGATGCACGCTATGGCGGCAACGACATGTACGGCGTAAATCTGACCGGCGTTGACGAAGCGTATGCCGACCAGGGCCAAGCCGATATCCATGTTGGCCGCTTCTTTACCGACGAAGAGAATCAACGGCGGGTTCCCGTCGCGGTGATCGGTGCGGATATCGAGAAGGGTTTGTTTGCGAATCTGGATCCGATTGGGAAGTCGATTTCTGTGGACGGCCACATGTTTCAGGTGATTGGAACCTTGAACCGTCCGGCGGCCTCCTTCTTCGGTGACCAGGACAACCGTGTGTTGCTGCCCTACTTCACGATGCGCAGGATGTACCCGGCTGCCAAGGAGTTAGCCCTGGTGGTCACGGCGAAGGCAGGCAGGCTGCCCCAGGCACAAGATGAGGTTCGAACCATTCTTCGCATGGATCGCCACGTTCCTTATAGCGCGCCAGATAACTTCGCGGTGTCCACGGCCGAGCAAATGGTCAGCGACTTCCGGCAGATTACTTCGATGGTGGCCCTGGTGATGGTGGTGCTGAGCTCCGTTGGTTTGCTGGTTGGAGGCATTGGCGTGATGAACATTATGTTGGTATCGGTGACCGAACGGACCAAGGAGATTGGGATCCGCAAGGCAATCGGAGCGCGCAAGACCGACATCGTTTTACAGTTTCTGATTGAAGCCGTGGTTCTGACGGGAATTGGCGGAATAATGGGTATTCTTTTTGGCTGGATTATTTCCCTGGTGAGCCGCTTGGTATTCTCTAGTTTGCCGGCCACCGTTCCTTTATGGGCCGCGGTACTGGGGCTTTTTGTTTCCGCAGGAACTGGCTTGTTTTTTGGAATCTGGCCCGCCAGTAAGGCTGCGCGGCTCGATCCTGTGGAGGCTCTCCGGTACGAGTAAACTGAACTACTCATGAAGTGGAAAATTATCGGCGTAGCGGCTTGCGTTGCTCTGGCCGTCGTGCTCGCCGTCGATCTTCTGTATCTGCATTTCTCCTCAAACTCTGCCCTACGCTCGTTAAATTCTGCTTCCGTGATCACTCAAGTCAAGCAACTAAACGAGTTGGTAACTGTCCGGTATAGTTTGCAGCGCGTAGTAGGCCTGACCGAGCCGCGCGGAGCGTTTGGAGAGGAATCAATCCTTTTAATGGTGCAGGGACAAGCAGAGGCCGGAGTAGACCTGGCGACCATGAAACCAGGCGACATTACGTTCTCGGGCAAGCGCGCGGTCACGATCCGGTTGCCGCGCGCCAAACTGTTTAACACGTATATCGACGAGAAGCAGACAAAAGTGTGGGACCGTCACATTACCTGGTGGACCCCGTGGATTCCCTATGATCCCGACCTGGAGCACAGGGCGCGGCTTTCGGCGATAGACGATCTTCAGTCTGCGGCGCTGGGCATGGGGATTTTAAAGCAAGCTCAGAAAAATGCAGAAAACGCGGTTTGTGACTTTTTGAAAGCGTTGAAAATCGACGTAGAATTTGAAGCCTCCTGAGCGATAAAGGGAAACAATTCAGCGAGTATTGTACAGCGGATGGTAAGATCGCCTGAGACTCAAGACAGATGGATAAGGCGTCTAACCGGACGAACCGCCCACTATGGATTTTGAATTTACCCCGGAGCAGGACCAGCTCAGAAAGTCAGTGCATGACTTCGCTGAATCCGAGATCAGGCCGCACGTTCTCGAGTGGGACGAGGGCCAGATTTTCCCGCTAGACGTCGTTAAGAAAGCTGGCGAGCTGGGCATGATGGGCGCGATCTTCCCGGAAGACCTGGGCGGAGCGGGTTTCGGCTACATCGAATACGCCATCATTATTGAAGAGTTGGCACGCGTGGATCCAAGCGTAGCCCTGATTATCGCCGCTCACAACTCGCTCTGCACAAACCATATCTATCTGGCGGGTAACGAGGATCAGCGCCGACGCTACGTTCCCAAACTCGCTTCGGGAGAGTGGATCGGCTGCTGGTCACTGACCGAGCCTGAAGCCGGCTCCGATGCCGCGGGTACACGTTCCACGGCAACTCTCACGAACGGTCAGTGGCTACTGAACGGTGGCAAGACATTCACAACCAACGCTCAGCATGCAGATGTATGCGTGGCTATGGCGGTCACCGACCGTTCGGCGTCCCAGCACGGCATTTCGGCTTTCATTTTAGAAAAAGATACGCCTGGCTTTCGTGTCGGAAAAAAGGAAAACAAGTTGGGCATGCGCGCCAGCGCTACCGGCGAGGTTCTTTTCTCAGATTGCCGGTTGCCCGAGTCGCAACTCCTAGGTAAGGCGGGTGAAGGTTTCGTCGATAGCCTGCGCATTCTAGACGGGGGCAGAATTTCGATTGCCGCGCTCGCCATCGGCATTGCCACTGGCGCTTTTGAGGCGGCTCTGAAGTACTCGAAGCAGCGCAAGCAATTCGGTCGATTCATTTCGGAGTTCCAAAGCATCCAGCATAAGCTTTCCGACATGGCGACCTCCATTGAGGCTGCTCGCCTGCTGACCTACAAAGCGGCTGTCCGAAAGGACGCCGGCAAGCGAATTACGAAAGAATCAGCCATGGCAAAGCTCTTTGCTTCGGAGATGGCGGTTAAAGTAGCTGATGAGGCGCTGCAGATCCATGGCGGCTACGGATTCATCAAAGATTACCCCGTGGAAAAATTCTACCGGGATGTGAAGCTCTGCACGATTGGTGAAGGAACCAGCGAAATTCAACGTCTCGTTATCGCCAGGCAACTGCTGAAAGAGTAGCTTGACTTCTGAATCAGTGACGGCCGGTTTGTTTTCCAGGATTCGTTCGGGTGATCCCCGTGCGCTTGCGCGGGCGGCGACGCTCCTTGAGAACCAGAGTTCGGCAGGCCGTCATCTTCTCGCAGAGCTTTTTCCATACACCGGCGGCGCCATGGTGGTTGGAATTACGGGCCCGCCAGGGGCAGGGAAAAGTACCCTTGTGGATCGGCTGACAAAACTGCTTAGGAAATCGAATAAAACAGTTGGTGTAATTGCGATCGATCCCAGCAGTCCGTATTCGAAAGGGGCAATTCTAGGGGACCGTATCCGCATGGCAGACCACCACCAGGACTCCGGTGTTTTCATCCGATCTATGGCAACCCGCGGACGGCTCGGCGGAGTGGCGCAAAGCACGCTGGAACTAGCTCTGCTTCTCGACGCGGCGCACTATGATGTCATTCTGATTGAGACCGTAGGTGTGGGCCAGGATGAGATCGACATTGTACGGTTAGCCGACGTGACGGTAGTGGTGCTGGTGCCGGGACTCGGCGATGATGTTCAGGCGCTCAAGGCCGGTATCATGGAAGTCGCGGACGTATTTGCAATTAACAAGGCCGATCAACCCGGAGCCGAGCGTCTGGAACAAGAAATTCAATTTATGCAGAGCCTGGCTCATTCCTCAGAACCTAACCCCTCCGTCTGCCGTGTCGCGGCACTTGCCGGTCGAGGCATAGAGGACGTCCTGGCCTGTATTGAATCGCGTTTCCAAAGGCAGACGAGTCCCGAACGTCAGACGGAGCGGTGGGCTCTTCGCTTGCGCGACATGCTGCGCGAACGCCTGATGGCCGCGATCCCCGAAGATGAGCTTCTGCATTGTGCCGGGCGCGTCGCACGGCGGCTGCAAGATCCCTACGCCGCACTTGAACATTTACAGGTGAGAATGGCTGGTGCCACCCATGAGCGTAGAAATTGACCACCTCGGAATCGCAGTTCGCAGCTTGGAAGAAGCATTGCGATTCTACGGTGGCGTGCTCGGGATGGAGGTAAAAGGTAGAGAGACGGTCGAGGCTGAGCGGGTCCATGTGGCCATGCTCCCGGCCGGAACCGGCACGTGTTCTGCGCGAGTCGAACTGCTTGAGGCATCCGACGAGAGCTCGACTATTGCGAAATTTATCGAAGCGCGTGGACCGGGCCTCCACCATGTGGCGCTACGCGTCGATGATCTGGCTGCGGCAGCGAACCGCTTGCAAAGTGCCGGAGCGCGTCTCGTGAATGAACCACGACAAGGAGCCGGCGGCCACACGTATGTGTTTGTTCATCCGGCATCCACGGGGGGCGTGTTGCTCGAGCTGATACAGAAATAGATATTCCATGAAGGAGCAGATAGCAGATTGAATAAGAAAGCTGAAATTGGCGTCATCGGAGGCAGCGGGCTGTATCACATGCCTGGATTCGAAGCACACGAAGAGATGCGGCTGATGACACCGTACGGTGAGCCCTCGGATGCTTACATCGTCGGAAAGCTGGAAGGCAAGGATGTAGCGTTTCTCGCGCGGCATGGTCGAGGCCACCGCATCTCGCCATCCGAACTGAATTTTCGCGCCAATATTTTCGGCATGAAGATGCTGGGAGTCGAGCGCATCCTATCACTCAGCGCCGTCGGCTCCTTGAAAGAGGAACACGCGCCGCTGGACTTCGTCATTCCCGACCAGTACTTTGACCGCACCCGCGGCCGCGCGTCCACGTTTTTTACGGACGGTATAGTCGCTCACATTAGTTTCGCGGACCCGGTCTGCCCGCAGTTGTCGGGTCTTGTTCATCAGTCTGCGCGTCAGGTCGGCATCAACAGCAAGCAAGGAGGGACTTATCTTTGCATGGAAGGACCGGCGTTTTCCACGCGTGCCGAATCCAATGTTTATCGAAGCTGGGGCATGGATGTCATCGGGATGACGAATCTGCAGGAAGCGAAGCTCGCGCGCGAGGCTGAGGTCTGCTATGTATCGATCGCCATGGTGACCGACTATGATTGCTGGCACGAAGAACACGACGCCGTTACCGTCGATCAGATTATCGGTAATCTGAACAAGAACGCAGAAAATGCCGCCAAGCTGGTGCGGCACGTAGTCGCCGACATGCCGGAGGCCCGTGCCTGTAAGTGCGGGTCCTCCTTGAAGCACGCAATTATCACCGACCGGGCTGTCATCCCCGCCGCAGTGAAGGAAAAGCTGGGATTGATCATTGGGAAGTATATCGGCAATTGAACTTGCACAGGCGATCGTGGACGATTGCCTTAGAGATGGAACCTGGCCCGCTCGCGCCCTGGACGCTCTGGTTGAGCGGGCATTGGATGAGGAGGACGGGCCGCTGGCGTCGGCGGCCACACGCGCCTTCTTCGGTATTGTGATCGAGCAGTTGGGCGACCTGTTCGAGCCGCATCTTTGCGATGTTTACGCACAGCTGTTCTCGCACGTTATTTCGAGGGCTATCCCTGATTACCGCTCCGATGAACTGCTGTTGCGCTACCGGCGAATACGCCAGGTGCGCCGTTTTCCGGGCGGCGAGGTGAATCGAGTGTTCGTGTTGTCACGGGTGACGTTGGGAGCGGATATCGCTGTCACCAGCGTTGCGCTGGCTGCCGCGAAGCAGCGCTTTCCCGATGCCGAAATCTGCTTCGTGGGCCCGGAAAAAAACGCGGAACTGTTTGCGGAGGACAAGCGCATTGTTTCTGTACCGGTCAGCTACGGACGCAAGGGCTTGCTTCGCGACCGTCTGGCGGCGGCGCTGGAGCTGCACACTCTCGTCGATGAGCCGCGCAGTATCGTAATCGACCCTGACTCGCGCCTGACGCAGTTGGGCCTGCTGCCTGTCTGCGACAACACACGCTATTTCTTTTTTGAGAGCCGTGCATTCGGGGGAGAACTTCTCACACCCTTGCCTCAGCTTGCTGCCGAGTGGATATCCGAAGTGTTCGACGTGGAAGGCGTGACACCCTATCTTGCTCCGGAGCCGCGTACCAAGATTGCCGAGATTACCGCCAGCTTCGGGGTGGGCGAGAACGCGAACAAACGAATCAGTGATGAATTTGAATACCAAATTCTTGCGGCGCTGCTGCGCCTCAACCGGCCGATATTGCTCGATCGCGGCGCGGGAGGGGAAGAACTGGCCCGGGTGAATGCACTGGTGGAGCGCCTCGGATCACCTCCGCTCCTTCACTTGCATGATGGCAGCTATGCATCCTTCGCCAGCCATATCCTTCAAAGCAAGCTGTATGTGGGATATGACTCCGCCGGACAGCACGTGGCCGCAGCCGGAGGTATTCCGCTCGTCTCCGTATTCGCTGGATACGCCTGCCCGCGGATGCTGGCACGCTGGAGCCCTGTTGGACCGAAGGCCCATGTTGTAGCAGTCGAAGACAGTGATCGCTCCACGGCTCTCGACCGCACTGTCGGTGCTATTGCGGAGGCGGCGGGGGTGGCGTCGGCAGCGACCAGGGGCTAGACGGCTTCGCCGGTTGCTGCGTTTGAGGAGTCGAAGTTTCCCGCGCCGTTTGGGGGACTGGTTTCGGCTTGGTCTGGTTTGCGCCAGTCGCATTCTTGGCCGCAGCCGCAGGTTGCTCCTGTGTTTGACTGGCCGGTAACGCATCCGGAGTGTCATACGTGATGCTTGATTCGGTCCCGTACTTCCGGTAATTCCGGAATTCAATTTCGTTCTTTGTTTTTTGATTTCCTGCCGTGAGCCGTACGTCGGCCTTTAGAGGGCAGATGTAGGACTGTCCGCTGATCTCCACGTCATCGTAGTCCAGGATCTCCACCGCCGACCTGACTGGAAATGAACTCGGAATATCGACGGCAGTAAAGGTGATTCTCGAAATGGCGCCCGTGTTCTGGTCGGCATAAATCAATCCCTTGTAGGCCGTGATGATTCTCTGCGTGTCTTCATAAGAAATCGAGTACTGGGAATGGCCGCTATCGATGAAATAGTTGTAAACCGCCATCAGCTTGCCGCGAATCGTCCCCCAATGGTCCCAGTTGAATTCCGCCTGGCTCTTTGGCTCAAAGATCTCTCGCATCAGGCTACCGAACTCGCCATTGGAAACCGCTCCTCCCCGCTTACCCAGTTGATCCATGCTTGTGTAGTCGACCATCTGGCCGTTGACGGAGTACGTCCGGTAGTCCTCGTGGCCCCCGTTGTAGCTCAGGTGCGTGAACGCCGTGTCGATGATCCGGTAGCGGTCGCTACGGTCAAAATCCACGTAGCGGCGCGTAACTTGCGTACAGATGAAATTCGGCAAATTCTGCGTATAGTTCAGCGCGTATTGCTTGATGGCGTCCAGGATCTCCTGTTGCCGGACAGAGCTAGGCGGCGGAAATTCTCGCTTCGGGCCGATTCGGACCGAACCCGGTCCGCTCGCGGGCGCGCTACTGTCCGGAGCAGTAGCCGGCGAATACGTAGGGTCTTTCGGAGGCGCCTTCAGAGTCTCCGACTTCGTCTGGAGTTGTTTCAGGACCTGTGTCACCTTTGGACCGGCGCCCTGCGCTTCCAGATCTTGGATCTCCTTGTCGGTCAGTTTCTCCGTCAAGGTAACCTTTTTCAAGTACTCCGCAATCTGCTTGTCAGTGTGATACTTCAGCGCTAGCTCGGACCGCAGAAAATCAGCCAGTTGCGAGGCATTCATTTGCATTTGTGCCTGCAAAACGAACGCACAACACACGGCCAGCAGGCCAAGACGCAGCTTCATATTTACATGATGACGTATCAATTTGCCTGGATGTTGCGTGAAGAACCAATTCGCTTCAGCGAACTGCAGCTTACATCTTTTCCTGTTTATCCAGTTCCAGCGTCACGGTACCGATAGGAAACCCCAACTGCACTCGCATCTGAACCGGCAAATGATCCGCGTCGTCCGTTGTCCAGATGAATAAGCGGCCCCGTCGTTTGTAAAGGACGTCGTCGAAGAGAAACGCCTCGTAACGGATCGCGGAGTACGTCTTGCCCCCCACCGTGATGTTCTCTTTCGCCTGTGCATCAACTCTTGCATTCACCATCTTCTTTCCATCGGTGACCGGGAGCATCGCCGTCTTGCCGGGCTGAAGGTTCAGCGCACGCAGGGTCGCCAGGGCGGCAACGACATCGTGTGTACAGGGCGCAATATCGAGGGTCTTTCTCTCCGTCGTATTCTTCACCAGGTCGTGCTCGTAGTAATTGACCTTGTGTTGGGCTGGCTGGAACGTCAGCTGGCCTTGGCGATGGCGCTTGCCCTCCTGGGCGTCCAGGAAGGTACTCAACGTACAAAAGTGATTGGTTGTGACCGATTTGTACGTGTCTAGCACTTTATACAATCGGGTCACGAAACCTGCGCTCTGCAGATTGAGATCGAACTGCCAGTTGCTGGGAGCAGACTTGGAGAGCTGGACAACGGCTGTGCCGGCGGCGACCGAGTGCCATTCAATGCGGTACGTGAGCTTCTCGGGACAGGGAAACGCGGAAGCACTCGGTTTGGCTGGCGGCTCGGTCGCCGATTGGGAAAGGGCCGAGGTAAATGCCCCTAGTCCGAATACAAAAACAGGGCCGGCGCAAACAGCGCGTCTCAAAAAAATAAAATTCATCAAAAGCCAATAGAAGAAAGTATCTCAGAGGGCCTGCGTTCAAATGCGCGGCAGATCGCAAGCAGGCTCTCGATGCTGGGCAGGTTTGCGCCGCGCTCAATGGAGCTTATCTGTGACACGCTTAATTTCGCCGATGTCGCCAAGTCTTTCAATGACCAGCCACGCTCCACCCGAAGCAGCTTGATGCGATGGCCCAGTCGTTCACGCAGGCGATCTTGCAGTGCCTGCCCAAGGCCAAATCTCTCGACGGCATTCTGCAGAGTCTTTCTCAGCTCCGCCAGCGAGAAGGGTTTCGCCAGATAGTCGAAGACGTGCAATTTAAAAGTAGTGCGCATGTCTTCAAAGGACGGATAGCCAGTCACCACGATGATGCAGAGCTCGGGCCAGCGCGCCAGAAGTTGCTCGACGACCTGGTCTCCCGTCGATTCGCCCATCTTCATATCCAGCAGAACAATGTCGGGCACCCGGGTTTCTGCCGAAGCGAACAATTCATCGGGGGTGGCGAAGGTGCGAACGAGGTATCTGCGCTCGTCACGGAGCAGGTCTTCAATATAGTTACGGAAATCCAGGTCATCGTCCAATACGGCGACGTCGATGAGGTTGGTGGCTAGGGCGGCTGAATCGTTCATGGCGCGTTTCAGATAGCTGCCGGCAGCAGCACTTCTATCGAGGCTCCTCCCTCGGGACGGTTGGAAGCGCTAATGGTGCCACCATGTTGCGTCACAATTCCTTCCGCAACGGTCAGGCCGAGCCCCGTCCCGCGGGCATCCAGCCGGGTACTGACAAATGCCTCGAACAAGTTCGGCAGCACATGCTCCGGAATACCGGTCCCATTATCCAGCACCCGGCAGCAGACCCAATGGCGGCCGCCCTTTTTTACCAGCTTCGATTCCACGCGGATAATGCCATCCCCCGCCACCGCAAGGAGCGCATTCCGCAGGAGATTGACGAATACCTGAATCAGCCTGTCCGGATTCCCCATCACGGTTTCTGGTTCGTTTACCTCGTTCTGAAAGGTGACCGTCGAGGCCTTCTCGTCAATGGCAACCAGATTCCAACTCTCGCAGATCAGCGGTTTCAAACGAACCAGCTCCATGGACTGCTTCCGTACTCGCGCAAAGTCGACCAGACTCTCGCTGATCTTGCGCAGCCGCTGGGTAACACGAAGCATGCGCGCCAGGCGGTCCTGCGTCTGTCCGTCCCGTGTTGTCTCGGAAAGCTTTTCGATGGAGCCCTGTAGCACCGCCAGCGGCGTGTTCAATTCGTGCGCGACACTGGTGCTTAACAGACCCAGGCTCACCAGCCGATCCTGCTCCTCCAGTTTCTGCAGGGCGTCGGCAAGCTGATCTTCGTGCTGGCGCAGCTTAGCGATCACGGCATTTCTGGATCGCATAATCTGGCCGATCTCATCGTCCAGAATAAACCTGTCATCGATCATTTCGCGGCTTCGGTCGTCCTGCTGGGTGGCTTCATCGGCGTCCAGCATCAACTGGAGCGGCTGGTACACGTATTGCGGCATGATGAAGAACTCCATCACAATTACGGCCAGCACGTAAATGAGCCCCAGGACTACAAACAAGCTCACACGCGCCTGCCACAGGGCCTTTTCATAGAACTCGGGAGACAAGCGTATGCGTTGGAACGAGCCGGGGTGCTCGCCCACCCGGAACAACGTATACGGCCCCTGCTGCCATAGCTGCGTGGGATGGGCGCTTAAATATTGTTGACCCTCCGGTGAAAGCCCCAGTTGGGTCCAGGTGCCTTCCCGAAACTGGTAGATCTCCAATCCTGGCTGCGTGTCGCTATTCTTTAGCGGCAGGTTTGCGCCGAAAATTTGCTTCGCCAGCTCCAGTTCACGTTGGCGCGCGCTGGCGATATGCGCGGAAAAGACCGGAATCACCGCCAGATACACGGAAACGGCCAGCAGGAAGAAGAAAAGGTTATGAAGCAGAACCAGCTTGGGGCGTACCTTGAGCCCGCCGAAGGCCCGTCCCAATCGGTTGGGCGGTTTGCAGACCTTACTGCGGCGTGAGTTCTTCGCGGCGCTCAATTTCCTGCTCCTTGTATTGCAGTTGATAGAGCTTCCAATAGATGCCATGCCGCGCCAGCAGCTCCTGGTGTGTGCCCATCTCACGCAACTGGGTTTTGTGCATCACTATAATACGATCGGCGCGCTGAATGGTGGATAGCCTGTGCGCAATCACCAGCGACGTACGCCCTTCCACCAGCCTCGTCAGGGCCTCGCGGACGCGCAACTCTGTTTCTGTATCCACGCTTGATGTTGCCTCATCCAAAATCAGGATACGCGGATCGTGCGCCAGTGCGCGGGCGAAGCTGATCAACTGCTTTTGGCCCGTAGAGAACCCGTTGCCGCGTTCGCGCACAGGTGTATCGAACTGCTCGGGCAGTTCCTCAATAAAGTCCAGCAGGTTCACCTGCTCGGCTGCTTCCCGCACGTCCCGGCTTGAGATTTCCCGAGTCCCGAGGCGGATGTTGCTTCCGACCGTTCCGGTAAACAGGTAGGGATCCTGCAGCACGACACCGAAATGGCGGCGCAGATCAACCAGATCGAAGTCCCGTACGTCGACTCCACCGATTCGAATGGCGCCCTTCTGCACGTCATAGAAACGCAGCAGCAAGTTTGTCAAGGTCGTCTTGCCTGCGCCTGTGTGCCCCACAATCGCGACTGTCTCGCCGGGAGCGGCGCGGAAACTCACGTCGCGCAGCACCCAGTCTTCGCCCTTATAGGCAAACCATACATGATCGAATTCGATGTCAACCGGCCCATCCGGGAATGATGCTGCGACCGACGGCGAGACGACACCCTGCTTGGTATCCAAGAGCCTGAAAATCCGTTCGGAAGCGGCCATCGCGCCCTGCAGGATATTGTATTTTTCACTGAGATCTTGAATCGGGCGGAAAAAGCGCATACCGTACTGAAAGAAAGCGACCAGCACACCCAGCGAGAGCGCGCCTTGCCGGATACGGATTCCGCCGTAAGCGAGCAGCAGACCCAACGCAAGCATCCCAAGAAACTCAACCACCGGATAAAACCATCCATAGGCCGTAATCGAGTCCTTGAACGCCATCATGTGATCGCGATTGATCTTCTCGAACTCGCGCTTGCTGCGCTCCTCGCGATTAAACAGTTGGAGCACCGCGATGCCGGCCACGTGTTCCTGCAAGTAAGCATTGATTTTGGCGATCGCCACCCGGATCCGCCGGTAGCTTTGGGACGCCGAGCGCCGGAACAGGATAGTCACCAGAATCACAAATGGCATCACGCCCAACATGAAGCCGGTCATGCCCGGGCTTAGCTTGACCATCGCCACGATCACAAAGGAGAGCATCAGCACGTCGCCGATGATCGTCACCAGCCCCGAGGCAAACAGATCGTTCAGGACGTCCACGTCGGTAGTGACACGCGTCACCAGGCGGCCGACCGGATTTTTATCGAAATACGAAATATCCAGGGTCTGCAAATGCGCCATCAGTTGCCGGCGCAGATCGAACATCGCTTTCTGTCCCGTCCACTGCATGAGATACGTTTGGCCAAAGTCGAACAGGAGACCCAGCACGATAACGACGAGGTAGATTCCGGCCAGCTGTGAAATTCCGGTCCAAGGATCGTGCGAAAGCCACCGGTCGAGAACAGTATGCGCATTCCCATTGGGTACCAGGTACCGGTCCACGGCTAACTTGGTTAGCAACGGTCCGATAATCTGAAGGAGAGAGTCGACTAGCAGTAGGATCAAGGAAGCGGCAACAATCGCTTTGTATGGCCGCATGTAGGTCAGCAACCGCTTCATCAAGCGGCCGTCATAAGCTTTGCCTAATACCTCTTCTTCCAAGAAACAGTAATCCTCGCTACCAGACTAACGTAGCCATCTTCCATGGACGGATTTGTACTCATTGATAAGCCCGGAGGCTGCACCAGCCACGATGTTGTTAATCGCTGGCGCAAACTGGCCGGTACGAAACGCGCTGGACACCTGGGAACACTGGACCCGATGGCCACAGGTCTGCTTGTGGTCATGACGGGAAAGGCCACCCGCCTCGCACAGTTTTATGGAACGAGTGAGAAGACCTATCTTGCCGAGATCACGTTTGGACTCGTCTCGAATACCTACGATCGCGAAGGCGAGGTGGTCGAGACGGGAAGCGCCATACCTTCCGAGCACGCGGTCCTGTCGGCGCTCCAGCGTTTTCGAGGCCGGTTTTGGCAAACGCCGCCTCCGGTCTCTGCCAAGAAAATCAATGGCGTAGCCGCCTATAAGCTGGCGCGCAAACAGGTTCCGGTAGAGCTGAAGCCGGTCGAAGTGGAAGTCCAAAGGCTCACGGTCCGCAGGCTCGACGGGAACAACCTCCAGATCGCCGTAACGTGCTCGGCCGGCACGTATATCCGTGCAATTGCACACGATCTTGGGGTTGAGCTCGGTTGCGGAGCACTGCTGAGCGACCTTCGGCGCGTCCAAAGCGGCCATTTTACTGTAGAAGAGGCCAGAACGCTGGACGTCCTCACCATACTGGCGCAGCAGGGGCGGCTTGCAGAAGCCTTGATTCCGACCGGAAGGCTCCTGCCGCAGTTTCCCGCCGAACACTTTGACGTCTTTGCTGAAAGCAGAATCCGGCAAGGCCGCGACTTCCGGACCTCTCCATTCGTTGTCTCCTCCGCCGCTCCTTTCGTCAGGGCTCTCTCCCATTCAGGCGATTTAATCGCCATTGGGGAGTTAAAAATCCCTAATCTCTACCACCCGAGCGTCGTTTTGTGATCTCCTGTCATCTAGGGCCGTTATGCGATGCCGAAATCAGTATTTGTACGGAGAATCAAAAATGAACGCGCTCATTGCTTTCGAAAATGTGGTATAAAGCTACCGGTCTGGCTGGCGCCTTTCTCTGTTTGTGGCTGCCCTGCATCAGTGCGCACGTCCTTAACGGAAATGTGCTGCAGTCGATCTCCACGCCGAAGCCAAAATCTCAGTTCTTCGCAGGGGTGGTAACCGGGTTAAGTCCCGGACTGGTCGTCGTCTCGCGCACAATTCCCGGCCGCCCTCCCGAGCACCGCACGTTTCTCGTCACTCCGCAAACCAAGAGGCCAGGGGGGTTAAGACTGCGTTTGAGGGTCACTGTCCGTTTCCAGCGACTCATCGAGGGCGATGTTGCGCTGGAAATTCAAGTTCGACCCAAACGAACGCGGCCTGCGGCGACGGTCTAGGCGTTTTCCTTCGGCTTGCGCCTCCGCCTCGCCCATTCTGGTTTCTCCACCTGAAGAGATCGGCTGATGGCCAATGCGTCCGGATCGACGTTCTTTGTAATCACCGAACCAGCCGCAATGAACGACCCCTCCCCTAAGGTCAGCGGAGCCACCAGCGTGGAGTTGCTACCAACAAACACCCCGTCGGCGATGTCGGTCTGGTGTTTCTTGCTTCCGTCGTAGTTGCAGGTGATGGTTCCTGCTCCGATATTTACCTTTGATCCGATGACGGAATCACCCAAATACGCCAGGTGGTTCGCCTTGGATCCCACGCCGAGCCTGGTCTTCTTCAGCTCTACGAAATTGCCGATGTGCGATCCCTCTGCCGCGTGTGCCTGCATGCGCATACGCGAAAACGGTCCTACTGAGGCTTGGGGTCCGATATATGAATTCTCCGCGATTACGTACGGAAGAATAGTCGCTCCCTCCTCCACTTGGCAGTCGCGCAACACCGAACCAGTCCCGATGCGGCAATTGGATCCGATGCGGGTGGCTCCGCGCAGTTGCACATTGGGTTCGATATGGGAATCCTGCCCTACCTCCACATCAATGTCGGCAACAACCGAGTCCGGGTTTTCAATCGTGACTCCAGACAGCATGAGACTCTGAACCTTGCGGGAGCGCAGAATCTTGTCGGCAAACGCCAGCTCTACGCGCGTGTTGATACCGAGAAGCTCCGTTTCATCTGCTACCAGCAAAGGAGCGATTCCATAACCGTGCCGAGTCAAAATCTCGACCATATCGGTGAGGTAGTACTCTCCGGGGGCATTGTTCGGTGTCACTTCTCCGATGTGCTTCCAGAACAGTTCGGCATCGAAACAATAAAGCCCTGGATTGATCTCGCGGATGGAAAGCTGTTCCGGACTGGCGGACTTCTGTTCAACAATGGCCGCTATCAGACCGTGACGGTCGCGCACAATGCGCCCGTAGCCGGTGGCGTCAGCAACTTCGGTCGTGACAATGGTTCCGCCAAGAGTTTTCCCCCGCTGCTCGTTCACCAGTCTTACCAGCGTTTCGGGCCGTAGCAGCGGTCCATCCCCGTTGAGGATGAGCAAAATTCCTTCGTGAGCAGGAACCATCTCTCGCGCGCAAAGAACGGCATGTCCGGTCCCCTTCTGCTCGGTCTGTTCAGCAAACCGGACACCGGGAACGGTCACGCTGTCCCGCACCTGTTGCGCCTGATGCCCCACGACTGCGACGATTCGTTCTGCAGGGGCGACATGCAGTGCGGCGCGGATGATATGGTTCAGCAGTGTGTCCCCGCCTGCTTCGTGCAGGACCTTGGCCTTTTTCGACCTCATGCGCGTTCCCAGCCCGGCGGCGAGGATGACAGCCGTTACATTTTGTTGCATAGGAGTGTTTTGCCTTGCACGACCAACGCTTCCCGCCTGACTTGCCTAGCACGCGAACGGCTCGCGAGGTCGATCACCACCCTCGCCAGGGAAGCTGGGTCATGCCGGACCTTGCGGTCTGACGTGGAGTAATCACAAACCAGATCGGCGGTGACCACCTTCAGGCCCATGGCCGCAAGGGTCTCAAAATCGTTTTCCACTGGGCGAACCTTTGCTCTCGCGTATCTGTGTCGCAATTCCGGGGCAATGGGAGCCGTATTCAGCACAGCGCAGTCGGTCAACTTGCGTCCGGCATGTTTATGGATCTCCGCGACGTGACGGGAAGCGGAAAAATTAATCGTTTCGCCTGGCTGCCACATCAGGTTCACGAAGTAAACCTTCAGGGCAGGGGAGCGTTCGATGGCCTCAGAAATGCCGTCGACCAGCAGATTGGGTATCACGCTCGTGTACAAAGACCCAGGGCCGAGCGTAATCAGGTCAGCCGTACGAATGGCTTCAATGGTCTCGGGCAGCGGATCGCAATGCGCCGGATGAAGGCGAAGGCGGTCGATTTCGCGGCGGCTCTTGCTGATCTTGCTCTCGCCGCGCACTACCGAGCCATCAGCCAAAGTTGCTTCCAGCACCACGTTCGCTGAAGTGGCCGGAAAAATTCGGCCGCGAATCGCGAGAATTTCAGAGGAAAGCTTTACCGCATGGGCAAAATCTCCGGTTATCTGATTCATTGCCGCCAGAAACAAATTTCCGAAGCTGTGCCCCTTTAGGCCACGACCTCCGGAGAAGCGGTATCTGAATAGTTTCGCAAGTAGAGCCTCGTCCTCTGAAAGAGCGGTCATGCAGTTGCGAATATCACCCGGAGGAAGAATATCGAAATCGCGCCTCAGCCTTCCGGAACTGCCGCCGTCGTCAGTAACGGTCACCACGGCGGTAATGTCCACCGTTGGCACACTGAGCCCCGAAGTGGAGCGCTGCCCCCCGCGAGCGTGTCTCTTCAGGCCCGAGAGCAACGTAGAAAGCCCCGTCCCGCCACCAATCGACACGATCCGAAGCGGGGTTTTCAATAAGCTTCTTTTGAGAGGCGAGACGCGGGTCAGACTCGGCATGCCAATGAGTCCCAAGCACGGCGCATTAATGATGCATCCGCTGGAAGCCGCCCGGAAACGGCCCAGCAAAGAAAAGCTTTCGCCGAGTTGAGCTCTGATCTATTCGGAAGCCCATGTTACTGCCGATGCGGCTTCTTGGGTTCTTCTTCCTCGTCGTCGTAAACGGGAACGGACTCGAGGTCCTCCTCTTCAAAAACCTGATCGCAATCCAGGCAGCGGACATAATCTACGCCATCTCGACGGTAGAGGAGTTCGATTCGCTCGTGCTGGCAACCCTGCATAGCGGAAATTAAACCTATTCTAGAATGACGGACGCGGGTGTCAAGCCCCCAACGGCCTATACGGTACCCAAGCCGGGCGCCGCGTGGTTCCTTTCTTAGAGTCTGTACAATTCAATTGGAAGTTATCTCTCTTGCTTAAGCGATGATCTCGCAATCCGTTCACATCCAGGTCCATTTCGATAACTCAGCCGAGCAAATCGCAAATCTTCCTCTGACCCCAGGAATCTACCTGCTGCAAACACCGGGCAAACCACCCCATCTTAGTTGGTGTCCAAATCTGCGCAAACGCATCACTCGCCTACTTGACCCATCCTACACGCTCGTACGGCGCATTCGTGAAAGCATGGCGCAGATCGAGTGCTGGCCTGCCGGTTCAAAGCTGGAATCTATGCTGCTCATGTGCCGCTTGGCAAAGCAATATTTTCCCCATGATTACATGAAGCGGACACGGCTGCGGTTACCCACTTTCCTGGCCATACTGGACGGGAATGGATTCGCCCGGCTCGCAGTGGTACGGGACGTTCCGCGCAAGGACGCCGGTGCCGGACTTTGGGGACCGTTTCCCAGCCGCGAAGCAGCTGAGTGGTACGGCGAAGAAGTTTCCGCCCTTTTTCAATTGCGGCGCTGTACTGATGTGCTCGCCCCGCACGCCGAGCATCCGGGCTGCATCTATGGCGAAATGAACCAGTGCCTCCGTCCCTGCCAGGCCCGCGTCAGCATTGAAGAATACAAAAGCGAGGAAGTTCGCGTTCGACAGTTTCTCGCCGATAACGGAAAGAGCACCACGGCGGCTTTGTCTGAGGCGCGCGATCAAGCTTCCCAGGCGATGGATTTCGAGCAGGCGGCACTCATCCACAAGCGGATCGAGAAGATACAGGCGGCAATCTCGGCGCGCGATAAAACGGTCTTCGAGGTGCGGGAATTTAACGGCGTGGCTTTGACGGGGGGCGGCGCGGAACAGGAGTTTAAGCTGTGGCCCATGTGGCAGGGCCTCTGGCAGCCTCCCGTTGTGCTTGACTTCACCCCTGCGGGGGACCGTCGGAAACCGCTCGACGTTGAAATACGCGAGCGACTCACCGAGAGCTTTGCCAACCCTTGGCAGGACGGACAGCAAGCCGAAGATCTCGCCGTTTTTTCCCGCTGGTACTTTTCCTCCTGGCGGGATGGCGAGTGGTTCCCGTTCCGCAGCTTGAACAATCTGAACTACCGGAAGCTGGTCCGTGAGCTATCGAAGATGTCGAAGGATCGGACGCCGACCGGAACCGCCTCTCCTTCCGGAGTTAACGTCCGGACCTGAACCGTGGTAGGTTGTGCTCATGACGGCGGAAGACGAAGTTCAGGAACACGTCCAGCATGCACGCAATTCGTTCGACAAAACCGTAGCGGGCACCATGGCCGTGATCGGAGCGCTACTGGCAATCGTCTCGGTGGCCGGCCAGCACTATACGACCGAAGAATTACTGTTGCAGCAACGGGCTTCCGACCAGTGGTCGTACTACCAGGCGAAATCAATCCGCCGCTTTATCTCTCGTACCACCAGCGACACAGTATCGCAGATCAAAGGTGACTCATCACTGGTCAAAAAGTACGATGCGGCCGAGCAAAAATACAAAAACGATGGGGAGGAAATCACCAGGGAAGCGCAAAAGCTGGAGAAAGAAAGTCAGGAGCACGGCCGCCAGGCAAACCGCTACCATTTGGGCGAGGTGTTTCTGGAAATCGCGATCGTCTTTTCGTCGCTCTCCATCCTCATGAAGCGGCCTCTGTTATTTGCAGGCGCCGTCTGCTCGGCAATCGCCGGAGCTATTCTGGCCTTGACTGCGCTGTCTGTTTAGGGCGGGGACCAAGATCGATAAGCCGCTCCAGATTTGCTTCCGTCAGTGCCAGTCCCGCATGAACAGTGGAGCCATTGCTGGTCAATTGCATAGCATCTAAAGAATTAGCGAGGATGGCGGCCCGGGGATCACTGCTCCGCTCCATCTGAGTGGCGCTCGCCAGAAACCGGAGAACGTCGGTCAGTGATGTGGCGTCCTGGGGCGAGCGTGTGAGCGCATCGAAGGACAGTTGGACGATATCTCCGAAACGTACGCCTCCGCGCGATTGAACCACACCGCGAAACGCGCCGGAGTTGTCAGGAGCCTCCCCCGTCTGCCGGCGCAGATTCGAAGCGAGGAACGAACCCGGTAAACTCGATACGAACCAGAGATCATTGGTCGCGTTCGCGCTCTCCATCTGCTTCAGCAGCGCCGGATCGAGCGCCGAAGGGGCGTTACGGCTATCGAGAATCTGCTTCAGAGTGGCCGTGTCCGCCAGTGCGATAGTCGTGCTGTCCAGAAACGCGAAACCGGCTGTGGATTGCCCTTTGGAGCTGAGGAAAATATCCGTTCCGTTGTAGCTCTGTACGGTGGATCCATGCGCCCTGGCGGCCACCTTCAGCCGCTCGCTGTCGAAAATTCCACGGGCAAGTATCGCGAAGTGTCCTTCTCCCTTTCCGCCATTCGTGGCAAAAACGAGGCTCTGAAGGTCGCGGCGCGGATCGAATCCTGTATCGTTCACAAACTGCTCGAAGTGCGGGTCATTGGTCCGAACCCGGTTCAGCATGTATTGGCCGAACGAAGACGATCGCGCGCGATCGGCATCTACGCCCGTGATAAGCCGGGAATCAGGCGGAACCAGCGTTAACAAGGCGGAATCGATACTCGCAAAAATACTGCCAGGAAGGAATGCCACCAGTGCGGGTAGAAGCCATAGGCGCATAAAACACCTCTCCAGAACATACGAGTTCAAACTCAATAACGTTCCCGGATTATTGTGCTGGCGGTATATCGGACCATTTGTTGTGCCTCGCACGGCGGGCGCCATACGCCAGCAGAATGGTGACGGATCCCACAATGCACGAGCCTAGGATGGCGAAAGGTAAACTGATGCCGCGCGGTCCGGGAATCAGGCGGCGAAAGCCGTCCATCAGCAAAAGCGTCGCGAGAATTCCGGGAAGAAAATAGAGATCCCAAAGCGACTCCACAACGAACAATAAAGCGGCCGCGCCGATCAGAGCCAGACCTAGCAGCGTGGGCCCTTGCTGCCATAAGCAATACGCGGCAATCACGGTCAACGCCAGTCCAGCTACGCCGGGAATTACCCGTCCGGGATTCACAAGTTCACGGTAAATTCCTAGCACTCCAATGATGAGCAAAACAAACGCGAGGGTGGGGCTGACCAGAAGTAGGTGGAGAAACTGCAACATCGCAATGCCTTGAAGTTAGCACTTCCCGTGTTGACCAAACCGGCGGCTGCCAGCCTGTTGCTAGACGGCCTGAGGAGTTGTACAAACGGACCGGCCACTGCCCGTGGGCGTTTCGCTGGTCCGAAGCGGAAGCTCAAACCAAAAGGTAGTTCCTCGCGAGCCGTCGTGATTACAATGGACTCCGATTTGGCCGCCCATAATCCCCACAAGCTGCTTACAAATTGCCAGACCGAGGCCATTCCCTCCGAAGCGGCGGCGAGTGGTTCCATCGGCCTGAAAAAAGGCCTCAAAGATACGATCATGCACTGTCTCATCGACGCCGATACCGGAATCGATGACCTCGCAACGGAAGCGGGTCCCGCAGGGAGCACAAGAAACCCGAACATGCACGCCGCCGGTCGTAGTAAATTTAACGGCGTTGGCGATCAGATTGGTCAACACCTGGCGCAATCGGAGCCCGTCCGCATAGACGTGCCTGGGTAGCCCGTCTTCAACTTCCGACGAAAGCGAGAGGCCTTTCGCAGCCGCCCGCACGCGAAGCATCTTCAGCACCGCTTCCAGGCATTCCTGCAGGTCGATAGCTTCTTCGTCGAGTACGATTCGGCCCGCATCCATCTGCGAAAGGTCCAGAAGATCGTTGATGATCATCAGAAGGTCGTTGGCGCACTGTCCGACCGTATCGGCATAGTCACGCTGATCAGTTGTCAGATCTGTAGACTTCAGCAGATTGATCATTCCCATGATCCCGTTCAGGGGTGTACGCAACTCGTGAGAAGTGTTGGCGAGAAACCTTTCTTTGGTTTGAGTAGCTTCGCGAGCCAGGCGCAATGCGTCACTAAGATCTTCGTTCGTTCGTTTTAGCGCTTCAGCGGACTCCTGAAGACGCTGTTGGGCAAGCTTGCGCTCAGTGATATCGCGGCCGATCCCCTGAACGGCATAGGGTTGGCCCGCGCGATATAGAATCCGGCTACTCACTTCGAGGAAACGCCGGTTGTGCTTTTTGGAGAGGAAAGCCAGCTCGTAGTGCTGTGTCGCACTGCCGCCAAGATGGGCGCGAATGCTGTCGTGGTGCAGAGGCCGTGCGTCCGGGTCGATCAGGTTGTCTATGGACTGTCCAAGCACCTCTTGCCGGGAATAACCGGTGAGTGATTCCGCGGCGCGGTTTATCGTTAATATTTTCCCTTGTAGGTCCTGCAGAAAAATAACGTCGTTGGCGTTTTCAAACAGTTCGCGAAACCGTTCTTCGCTGCCCCGGAGGGCCTCTTCCGCTCCGTGGCCCTCAGCGACGCTTTTGACAAAGGCCAGGCGGGCATCCACGTCGCACGCCCGAACGGAAAACGTCCATAAGTTTACAGTTAGCTGTTGAGAAGCTCCGACATGGAGAAACGGTCCAAGCGAACGGGATGGCTCGAGAAGTTCAGCCCGAAGTTGCAGCGCTTCTATTTCAGACAGGGAAACAAACAGGTCGAGAATGTTCATCCCGCAGAGTTGCTCCGGAGGATAACCGTAAAGAGCCGCCGCCTCTTGATTTGCATCTAGAATCTGCAGCGAGTTGCCGTCATAGAGAATTCCCGGCGTGGGGTTATTGAGAAAAAGATCAAAACCGCCAGTCAGACCTTGGCCGTTCGGAGCATCAATTCTGGCCTCCGATTCGCCGCGACGGGCGTGCACGGTTCCGACAGACTCAGATGGCCCAATTGAACTCTCGTCGCCGATGATGAGCACCTCCCTATCAATGTAGCGTGAATTTGAGCAACCATTAAATAGGCCAGAACGGGTTAGGGAGTTTGTCCATACTGGGCGCGGCGGATCTGATTCGGCGAGCCCCATGGCCGGTTCACGGCAGGTTCAAACCGATATCAAATCCAGCCTCTGGGGACAGATGCTCGGGATTGTCCTAGGGCTCCCGGGTCAAAGCCTTTGCCCTAACGATCGAGACCGGCTCCACTAATCTCGCGCAAGCGCACTCAGCCCGAACATCAGCGCCACGCCGGCGAACAGGCACGCGACCTGCTTGACGGAGCGCCACCCATCCTGCTCTTTTTGCAACTCGGGTAGCAGGATGGCTGTCGCGATGTAGAGGAAATTGGCCGCCGTCAGCGGGAGCAGCGTCGCAGTTAGGTCTGCAGCATGTAAGCCTATCAGGAGAAAAAGGCCGCCTCCTGCCGCGCAGGCGCTCGTGGCTAGCAGATTCAACAATACGGCCCGGGTCTTTGGCAACCCACCATAGATCAGCACTCCCACGTCGGCTATATGATGCGGTACTTCGTGCAAAATTACCGCGATGGTGGTCGCCAGTCCAGCTTCGTGCGTTACCGAAAACGCCGTTGCGATTGCGAGCCCATCGATAAAGCTGTGAACAGCCCCGCCGAGAAGAATGTTGGGAACCAGCATCCTTCTCATCACGTGCTGGTGTTCATACCCGGGATGGCCGTACTCCGGCACCAATCCTGATATTGCGCCGCCGTATTGTTCCCTGTTGCGAAAAAGGAACACGAGAATGCGCTCCAAAGCGAAAGATCCGAGGAATCCTGCCGCTAACAAACCGCTCAACCTAAGCCCGGAACCGGTCTCCTGTATTGCTTCGGGCAGTAGATGGGCAAACGCCGTACCCAGTAGGGCGCCGGAGGCAGCGCTCACCAGATAAGGCAACGCATTCTGTAAGCGCCGGCCCAGGACGAACGTCGTCATCCCACCGAACGAAACAGCAATTACGCCCGCTAGCGCCAGCAGCGTACCAGCCGTTGCAGCCGGTTCGCTCACGGTCGATCCGCGCGCTTACAATCCGTGCAAAGTCCGTATAAAACGATTTCATGCGCTCGGACCTGAAATTTTGGTCCTGCAAGCCGGTTTACCTCCGGAACACAGCCGCTGAGCTCGAACACCTGGTTACAGTTGTCGCACTGAAAATGATGATGATGGGTTTTCCCGGACCGTTCGTAAACTACAGCGCCGCCGGGCAGTTCAACGGCCGAGAGCCATCCCACTTCCAGCAATGCTTTGATGTTGCGGTAAACAGTGGCAATTCCAAGTCCACCTACCTCGGTTTGCGCCAATTGGAGTACCTGCTGCGGTGAAAGTGGCCGGTCCACCCCTTCAAACGCGGAACGAATCGCCGATTTTTGGCGCGTGCTGCGGTGTTCACTATCTGAGCCCGGCATCCATTAATGATAACCGATTCTCGTCAAGAGGCCACCTGTAGGCCTACGGAGGTATATAGAAGTCCCTCTTTTCTGCCGATAGGAACAGTGGTTGCCATGTTACGTTCCTGGTCGATGCTTCTTATTTTGCTGGTGAGCTGTGGCGGAAAGCTGTTCGCGGCGGACCCGCAATGGATCAAGCTGACCACAAGCCATTTTGAGATGTACACGACGAACGATGAGAGAAGCGCAGCCGCAGCGCTGCAGATTTTCGAGCAGGCACATTCGTTTTTCTCACAGGTGAGTGTAAGTCCCGCTCGGCTCCCGGAAACTCCCGTGAGAATCATTGCCTTTCGCTCGGAAGACGAATACGCTCATTATCGCCTCAACCCGGGGGCGTTCTCCTACTACCTTCGAAACTACAATCGCGATTACATTGTGATGCAGGATATCGCCCCAGCGCACTATGCGGCCGCGATTCACGAGTACACGCACCTCGCACTCGAACACGCGGGATTGAAGCTGCCGCTTTGGGTGAATGAGGGACTCGCGGAGGTCTACTCATCGCTGGAATTCGATAGAGATCAGGTGATCGCCGGACGCATTCCGGCAGGGCGGCTCGCCGACCTGCAAAGCGAGAAATGGTTAAGTTTGCAAACCCTCCTGACGGTGGACCGCGGATCGCCCTATTACCAGGAGCCCGGCAAGATGAGAATTTTTTACGCGCAGTCCTGGGTCCTGTGCCACATGCTTTCCTTGTCGCCAGAGTATCGCCCGAACTTCATGGAGTTTCTTGCGGCTGTATCAATGGGAAAGTCGAGCGCGCGCTGTTTGGAAGAGATCTATGGCAAAAGCATCGCTGAAATTCAGCGGGAAGCCGCCACCTACCTGAACCGGCCGAATCTGGCGACGGTTTCTTTCGCTTTGAACTTGGCCACTACGAAACTCCAGCCAACAATGTCTCCGCTTAGTCCCTTTGAACGAGATCTGGCCCTGTCCAGCCTGCTGGCTGCGCGTCCGCAAACAGTCGGTGAAGCGCGCGGCAGTTTCATGATGCTTGCAACGGAGCAGCCCGGGAACGCCGATGTGGAAGAGATGCTGGGCTATTTTGCTTGGCAGCAGGGCAAGACGGAAGAGGCGCGACTTCACTTTCGGAGAGCGTTTGAGAGTGGTTCGACTAATGCCACCATGCTGTGCCAGTATGCAAGCTTTGTGGAGGCAAGCGCCGAAGGAGAAGAGCGCGAAGGGAACTCGGCCCGCGCGGCCCTCCTCAGGGCGCTCGAACTGCGACCTGATTACGGCGAAGCCCGGCTGCAACTTGCGCTGGTGGAATTTCGCGCCGGCCGCTATGGGGAAGCATCCACAGAGCTATCCCGCATCAAGGCGGTGAAACCAGAGCAGGCCTACTGCTACTACTCGGCCTTGGCATACAGCAACTACGCCTCGGGAAAGCTTGAGCAGGCTCGCATTGCTCTCGAGTCGGCCAAAGAGTATGCAAACAGCCCAGAGAAGCAACAGCGCTGCCTGGGGCTTTTAGCCCGGTTGAATGCTGCCCATACGGATACCATAAATGGGAAGTGAGTTCAGTAACGGATACAGTCCTCTCGGATGAAGCCCAGCGTAGGCAGGCGATAGATCCTTCCCGATCGGTGATCGTGGAGGCTCCCGCCGGTTCCGGGAAGACAAGCCTTTTAGTCCAGCGATTCCTGCGCTTGCTGAGTGCCGTTGACCGTCCGGAATGCGTGGTAGCCATGACGTTTACGCGCAAAGCGGCAGCGGAGATGCGGGAGCGGGTGCTCTCTGTCCTGGAGACGGCTGAGCAGGATGCGCCTTTGGAAAACCGACATGAGCAGGCTACGCGCGCATTGGCGCGTGAGGCGCTTCGAAATGCGAATGCTTGCGGATGGGACCTGCTGTCCAATGGCAATCGACTGCAGATTCAAACCATCGACTCCTTCTGCTATATGCTGGTTCGCCAGATGCCTGTCACGTCCGGGCTGGGCGGGGTCGCCAACGTAGCCGATAACCCGGACGATCTTTACCGTGTCGCCGCTCGGCGCACCCTGCGTGAACTAACAGACCGCGATGAAGCGAGCCGGGCTCTTTTTCGTCGGATAGCGCTTCATGTGGACAACAACATGGCGCGTCTGGAAACCCAGATCGTCCGAATGCTTGGCAAACGTGATCAGTGGCGTGTACCGGCCGGCGCCTTACACGATGAGCGGATTAACGACTTTTGCATACTTCATGAGCGCGCCTGCGAAATGCTGTTGGGCGTCTTTCGTGAGCATGGGCAGGTAGACTTTTGCGAGATAACGAATGCCGCGATTCAAGCACTTGGATCCCCCGAGCATCCCACCGATCTGCTCTACTGGCTGGACTACAAAATCGAGCATTTGCTAGTCGATGAGTTTCAGGACACGTCGCGCCGCCAGTACCGGTTATTGCAAGCACTGACGGAGCAGTGGTCGGACGGCGATGGACACACTCTGTTCCTCGTTGGCGATCCAATGCAGAGCATTTACCGGTTCCGGGAAGCGGAGGTCTCGCTCTTTCTTCAGTGTTGTGAAAGGAAACAGCTCGGCTCAGTACGCCTGACCCCGGTGAGGCTTACCTCGAATTTTCGCTCCACTCCGGAGGTGGTCGATTGGACGCAGTCTACGTTCGCGCCAATCATGTGTGAAGACGATCCGTCCTGCGGCGCCGTCAAGCTGAGGCCCGTTCGAGCGGCGCGGCCCTCCTCAACAAGCGTGCCCAGGCTGATTCCCCTAACCGGAGACTCCGGCGAGGCAGAGGCTCAGGCGATCGTTGAAATTCTTCGGCGTGCGCCAGTGAAAAACGATGTGGCCATCCTGGTTCGTAGCCGGTCTCAGGTGGCGGCGATATTGCCGGCGTTGCGAGCAGCAGGCATCCTTTATGAAGCGATCGACTTCGACAGTCTCAAAGAGGAGCAGCACGTTCTCGATTTGGTGTCACTCACCCGAGCGCTCCTGCACCTGGGCGATCGCCTGTCGTGGCTCGCTTGCCTTCGGGCTCCGTGGTGCGGGCTGGCCTTAAGCGATCTCGCCGTACTCGCCGAAGCCGATGGGAATCGAACAATTTTCGATCTGCTGTCCGATCCCGAAAAGATCGCCGCTCTGTCTCCCGACGGGCGGCCCCGCGCGGTACGAGTGCAGGAGATTTTTGGAGCCGCGATCGAATGGGTGGGACGAGTGCCGCTTCGAGGTCTGGTCGAAAAGACATGGTTTGCGTTGGGCGGTCCTGCTGTATGGAGTCAGGCAAACTACCTGGACGATGCGGAGACCTTTTTTGCTCTCATTGAGGACTGCGAACAGGGCGGCATTATTCGCGATTTCGGTTTGTTGAACGAACGGCTTCAATGCCTGTGGGCAAAGCCGGCTAAAGGCGAGGGCGCGGTTCAGGTTCTGACAATTCATAATGCCAAGGGCCTGGAGTTCAAAACCGTTATTCTTCCCAAGCTGGGAGCGAAGACGAATCCTCCTGACCGGGATCTTCTTGTCTGGACCGAACGACTCGAAGAGGATGGAACGGCAAGCCTGCTTATAGCCGCTAAGCCTCAGGCGGGAGTAGAGGATGAAGCGTACCGGCGAATTTGCGAGCATCTCGACCAACGGGAGGCCCACGAACTGAAGCGCCTGTTTTACGTGGCCACGACGAGAGCGAAGGACGATCTGTATCTTCTGGGGAATGCGAACCCGAAAAGGAACGGCGAGTTTGGATCGGTCGACAAGCGAACCTTCCTGGGGCTCATCTGGGATTCGGTCAAGGATCAATTCGAGACGGAGCTCCGCCTCAAACCGGCGTTAAAGGGACCTTCGGCGGCAGATCAAGAGAAGTCAAGCATGCCTGTGGTGAGACGCTTGCCGGGAAACTGGCGTCCTGTGGTGTTGGAGCACTCGGTTCATTGGGAGCCGGCCTGCGAGCGGACGACCGCCTCTTCCAGCAAGCCAACCTATAGGTGGGTTAGCGACATTGGGCGCCATGTAGGGACCGTCACCCACGACGTGCTGAAGCGGATTGCGGCGGACGGGTTATCGGTTTGGAATGCCGAGCGGCTTTCGCGGACTGGTGCGGTAATTCGGAGCGAGTTGGCAAGACTGGGCGTGAGGCCATCCGACCAGGACTTGGCGTTCACGCACGTGATGCGGGCAATAGGCAACACGCTCCACAGTGAAAAAGGGCGATGGATTTTGCAATCGCATCCGGAGGCGCGATCGGAGTGGGCGCTCGAAGGACGGATTGGAAACCAGTTGATTGCCGGAACCGTGGACCGTGTTTTCCGGGACGACGATGGTCGGCTTTGGATTGTTGACTTCAAAACGAGCGAACATCAGGGAGCGGACCTCCAGGGTTTTGTGGACCGCGAGCAGGCCCGGTACACACCCCAGCTCCAAAACTACGGTACGCTGGTTTCCCAACTAAAGTCGGGACCCATTTATCTGGGGCTGTATTTTCCACTGCTCGATGAGTGGCGCGAGTGGGCCTTTGAAGACGAGGCTACTCTTACCGCCGGTCATTACACTAATGATTGATGGCAACCAAACTGACCGCCAACGTCAAGGCTGGCGGGTGCGCGTCGAAGCTCAGTCCGAAAATTCTTGATCGCGCATTGAAGGACGTCCCGCGCCAGACAAATGATCGGGTTCTGGTCGGGTATGACACTGCAGACGATGCGGGAGTTTACGATTTGACGCAGGCGGGTGGACAGCCCCTTGCCATGGTTCAAACTGTCGACTTCTTCACGCCGATTGTGGACGATCCGTATACGTTTGGCGGAATTGCAGCGGCGAATGCACTCAGCGACGTGTACGCCATGGGCGGCCGTCCGGTCACGGCGCTATCTTTGGTGGTCTACCCTCCGAAAGCACCCATCGAAGATCTGCAAGCCATTTTGAAGGGCGGAGCGGACAAGATCCACGAGGCAGAAGCCGTAATTTTGGGGGGTCACAGCATCGCTGAGGACGAGATCAAGTTCGGTTATGCCGTGACCGGGCTGATCGATCCGCGTCGCATCTGGACAAATGCAGGCGCGCGGGCGGGGGACACCCTCGTTTTTACGAAACGAATTGGGACGGGCGTCATTTCGACCGCGCTCAAGCAGGGTTTTGCGGAACGAACCCATATCGACGAATCGATTGCGCAGATGCTGACTCTGAACCGGGGTATTAGCGAGGCGCTGCATGAACTGGATGTGCATGGCTGCACGGACGTGACCGGCTTTGGGCTGCTGGGGCATGCGCGGGAGATGGCGCTGGCGAGCAACGTCACGCTGGAGCTTTCCGCGAGTGCGGTCCGGTTTTTACCAGGCGCGGTGGAGTATTCGGAGCAGGGCGCGCATTCCGGAGGGTTGAAGAATAACCGGGACTTCGTACAAAGCTGCGTCCGGATGACAGCGAATATCCCTCCGGAAGTGGAGGCACTGCTGTACGATCCACAGACGTCGGGCGGTCTCCTGATCTCCTTAAGCGAGGCGGACGCATTGAGGCTTCTGGCCAAGCGGCCGGAGACCTATGTGATTGGTTCTGTGAAGAATTACGAAACGAAGCCACTGGAGGTGCGATCCTGACCTACGAAACGAACCCATTGATCATTGCGCTGGACGTCGACAATATGCCGGAGGCGCTGAAACTCATTGAAAGGATTGGTCCCGCGGCAGACTTCTACAAGGTCGGCATGGAACTTTACGCGGTAGGCGGGATGGAATTTGTCGCCCAGTTGGGTTCGTTCGGAAAGAAAGTTTTCCTGGACCTGAAGCTTTACGACATCAGTGAAACCGTGAAGCGGGCCACTAGACAGATCGTTCAGAACGAAGCCATCGAGTTTTTGACTGTCCACGGGAGCCGGGCCGTGATGCAGGCCGCTGTCGAGGGCCGGGGTACGAAACGAACCCAACTGCTGGCCGTGACCGTGCTGACGAGTTTCGACCAGGAGGATCTGGCCGACCTGGGCTATCCGACTTCTGTGTCTGATTTGGTGGAGCTGCGGGTCAGGAAAGCGGTTGAAAGCGGCGTAGACGGGATCGTTTGCTCGCCGTTGGAGGTTCGCCGGGTGAGGGAGGTTGGAGGTCCAAAGTTGAAGCTGGTTACTCCAGGGGTGCGCTCGGCGGGCGCGGCAGTGGGAGATCAAAAGCGAGTTGCTACTCCCAAAGAGGCGATACAGAACGGAGCCAACTACCTCGTGATCGGCCGCCAAGTCACGCGGGCGGCCGATCCCAGACAGGCCTGCGAGGAGATCCTGCAGGAAATCAAGCCAAGCCTACTTAGCCGGGGTTGACTTTAGAGCCGCCAGGATGGCAGCGCCGTTAGGGGAACCGAGTCCCGTACACGCGTCCCATATTTTCCCGGCGCTGAATGCCCCGTTCGTTCCCGAGGTAATGTCGTTCAGGGCTTTGTGCTGAGCGATGGTGCCGTAGAGTGCCGGATGAAACCAGCCGAGATTTTTGCCGAGTTGCTCATTCAGCAGCGCGATCAAACCGGCCCACAGTGGAGCGACGGCACTGGTACCGCCCACAACCATTTCGGTGCCATCAACCAGAACGTTGTAGCCGGTAGCCGCATCGGCAACAGCGCAGACGTCAGGGACGCCGCGCCCGGTTGTATTCTTGGATCCCTGCGGCGCGGGGATATCGCAGTTGGCCTGATAAGTCGGGCGGGAAAAAAAGCTGCTGACCCCGCCACCCGTGCCTACAGTGTTCGTTCCGTCGTTCCAAACCGTTTCCGATTGAATCTTCCCGTTCGAAGCCAGCAGGGTGGTACCGCCGCAAGCGAGCACCCACGGGCTCGAGGCCGGGAAGTCGACATGGGCTTTTCCATCATCAACGCCGTCGGACGAGCCGTTGTCGCCAGAGGCTACACAAACCGATATGCCAAGCAGGGCCGCATCGTGGAACGCGGCATTAAAGGCGTTCATGGCTTGCGGGGTCCATTGAGTTTCAGCGGCTCCCCAACTGATGGAGATCACGGACGGCTTTCGCGTTTTGTCGTGAATTGCAGCGTTGATGGCGTTGAGAAAACCCTCATCTGTGTTGGGCGCGAAGTAAACGGCGACGCGGGCTCCGGGCGCAACACCGCCCGCGACCTGGATGTCCAGTACCACTTCGCCATCGGGTCCGTTGGCGTCGCCAGTGGGAGCATTACGAGCGCGGTCGACGGCAATTCCCACCACAGAGACGTTCGGAAGGCCGAGCTTTCGCCAATAGTTCTGCAGATCCCCGTTCCTGTAGCCGCCGCCCAGTTCAATGATGGCGATGGTTTGGTTTTTGCCGGTGTTGGGCGGAAAGTTATAAATCTTGGCCAACTGAGGAGGGCTGAACGATGTAGGTCCGGCAGACCGCGGACGGATGGAGTGGTACGTGTGCGCAGTTGGGCGGTTGTCGATTCCCAAAACCGCGAGGACGGAGCCTGAGAGGCTTTCGGGGATGTGAATGGGACCTTGCCGGAGACGGCACGTCACGGCTCCCAGTTGGTGCACTTGAACGTCAACGCCGAAAGCGGCAGAGACTTGAGCGACTGTGCCGCACAGAGCGACCGTCCGAGCCACGTGGTCGGATTTGGCGACCGAAAGGTGGTGCTCCATTGCAAAAGCTTCAACGGCGGCAACAGCGGTGGGGTCCGCGCCGTGGAGTTCGGCGAATTCGGCTCGGGACAGCGGCTGACTGGAGGCGGCCGGGTGTGGCGCTTCGCTTTTTCGGTTTAAAACGACGGTGACCTGTACCGGATCATCTTCGGCAGGTACGCCAAGATAGACCGCCTCTGGCGGTTGCAGACGCTGGCTGCCGGGCAGGGGTATACAAAAAGACATGGTGGTGCTTACTCCTGGGGCAAAAGTACAGGCCGTATAAGCGGCCTCCCCTATGCCGAAGGGCGGGTAGCGGCGCTATGTGGCTGGAAGAGAACGGGATGCCCGGACCGCAGAAAGTGGAATTGTTTGTGATCGGATTTTGGCAGTTTGGAGTGACTGGCAGCCACGATTGGGGCTTATTACCCGAAAAGAAAGAATGGAGAACAAACGGCGAAGAGTTGCGTTATACTTTCAGTAGTATGCCCCAGTGGTGTATTGTTACATCAAGAACCGCGGACGGAAGACCTTACTCGTTAGACGTTTTCGCGCGTTCTTCATTCGATGCCGTTTTGACATATCAGAAGATGGCTATGAATCAGCCGGAGTACCGGCGGACCTTTCCCAAGCCGACAGAGAAGACCGTGTTTGAAATTCGTGTGGCCGGCAGCAAGACCACACAGCTGGTTTCCTATCGAAGGGTATGGGAGTGGAGTCTCAAGAACTCCCAACGGCATTCGGACGGCACGCCGGAACAAGAGCAGGACGCAGCGCGCGTGCAGCCAACGTCTATTCGAGAGACGGTCCTGAGTTCTTCCTAGACGGCGGGAAAAGCGACGTGGCCCTGTTTTGGAAGAGAGCTTCCGGTAAGCCGATATCAGGGCCTTTGCTGACTCTTGAGACGATCAATTCCGGCCTGCACAATCTCCAATGCCTTTCGGGGACCACCGCGGCCCGTGGGCGTAAAAACCTTGCCTTTTGTCTGGTTGTAGGAGCGGAAGAAGTGCTCAATTTCGTCCACCATTTTGGGGCGGAGGTCCTGAAGGGACTTCACGTCGGCATGAGTATGCGCCCGGGTCGCCACCGCGAGCAGCCGGTCGTTGCGGCTCTTCTGACCGTTTGTTTCCGTCTGCTCCGCCTCAATCACGCCGATGAGTCTCGCCGATACCAGGCAGCCGGTCGAGACAGACTCATCCAGGAGAACTAAAACGTCAAGCGGGTCTCCATCTTCGGCCAAGGTGGACGGAAGAAATCCAAAGTCGTAGGGAAAAACGGACCCTTCGGGTAGCACACCAGCAAGTTCGAACACGCCTAGATCGGGCTCATAGTCGAACTTATTGCGACTACCTTTCGGGGTTTCGATTATGACGCTTACGTCTTTGCCACTGGTTCGAAACGTATCAAGCTCGGTGAGCGGCCGAGGCGATGAATGGGACATGCCTGATGGACGATTACAGAGATCCCAGTTGCACTGGTAGTTTTTGGGGTGAGCGGCGCGCCTGCTTCAAATTGGGCGAAACAGGAGCCCTGCAGAGGGCTGCATAATCCCTGAGGCTCGCATGAACGTGCGCTAGTCTGAGTGAAAGGCATGATTTTTATTCGCAGGATAAGTGTGTTTTTTGCTGTTGTGCTGATGGTCGGACTTATGACAGCGGGTCATTCCGCGTTTGCTCAGAGCCTGACCGGCGTTCTTGGTGGTACAAAGCCTGCCCCGGCCGCGGCTCCCGCGGCGCCGACCGACCCACTGAACCGGACGTCCCCCCGAAGTTCCATTCTGGGCCTCCTGGAGGCATGTCACGCAGGGAACTTTGTGAAGGCCTCGCGTTATCTGGATTTACGAAAGATGCCGCGCGAGGAGCGAGCCCAACAAGGTCCGGAGTTAGCAGAGCAGCTTGGGCAGGTGCTGGATCGTGATTCGTCCTTCGAAGTAGGTGCTCTCAGCAATGCGCCCGACGGCAACCGTGACGATAACTTGCCGGCAGACCTGGAGGTGCTCGACACGCTTCAGTTGAACGATCAGACGATTGTTTTGCGAATGCAACACGTAACGCTCAACGACGGGGTGAAGGCCTGGCTGGTGGCATCCGACAGCCTGGCGGATATTCCGGAACTGGCGGCGTTGATGGAAGAATCCCCGGTCGAAAAACATTTGCCTGCCCCGCTGGTCACCTTCCGACTTCTAGGAACTTCGCTATGGGTCTGGATTTCACTCGTACTTCTGGCGATTGTACTCTCGTTCCTTTCGAAGCTGTTTACCCGACTCGTGTTGTTGCTGTTGCGGCCGGTCCAACGGCGATATGCAACCGCGATCCACGTGCACCGGATGAATGAGTTCACCAAACCGCTTCGCCTTCTGCTGAGCGTTATTGCGTTTCGCGCGTGCATGGAGGTCGTCCCCCCGTCGGCACTGGTCCGGCTCTATATCACCCGTCTGCTCGCTTTATTGTTCATCTGGGCGGCAGCGTCGCTCGCAATGCGTTTCGTGGACGTGATCTCCGATCGAATCGCTTCCCGGTTCGATGCGCGGCAGAGGGCCATTTCTTACTCGATCTTGTCGCTGGCCGGCCGCTTTGTTAAGATCTGTCTCTTTGCCCTGGCGGTGTTGCTGGTTCTGGAGAACTGGGGATACAACACGAACGCCGTCCTGGCCGGACTCGGCGTGGGCGGTGTAGCGATCGCGCTTGCATCTCAGAAAAGCATTGAAAATCTATTCGGCGGCATTTCCGTGATTCTCGACAAGCCTGTTCTGGTAGGGGATTTTTGTAACTTCGGCGGCCAGGTAGGGACGGTGGAAGACATCGGCCTGCGGTCAACGAAGATTCGGACACTCGACCGGACGGTAGTCACAATTCCCAATTCGACGTTCTCGACCATGACTTTGGAAAACTTTTCGAAGCGGGACCGCGTCTGGTTTCACCCGACGCTGCACCTGCGACGAGGAACGGACGCCGGCCAGATTGAACAAGCCATGGATGTTATCACCAAGATTCTGAAGGATCATCCGTTGTTGGACGCGAGTGGCGTTCCGCTGCGCTTTACGCAGATCATGCCGGAATCCTTCGATCTGGATATATTCGCTTACGTTTTGACAGCCGATTACAATGTGTTTCTGCAGACGCAAACGGAACTCTTATTGAAAATTCTGTCCGAGCTGTCGAAGCTTGGAATCTCGTTTGCTGTGCCGGTACAAGAGTCGATTGTGAACAGCAGCGTAAACTCCGATGTGCACAAGATCTTTCCGGCGCTTGGGGCAGCTAACGGTAAGGACGGGCGAGAGTAGCGCTCGAGTGGCGTGGCTGTCAGTCCGGGACTACTCTGATTACGTCACCGCGCCTGTCGGCACTCCAACCGGCTAAATATCCGAGAGCAGCCAGACCACCAGCCAGGCCAACTGCGGCGCCATCATAACGACCGCTACCTTCGTTGTGTGTTTCGGCTAGAACAGGAACGGCAATCGCAAGTCCGATTCCGGCACCGAGAGCCGTGCCGATCAGTCGCCATTTGTAACTCGCGTTTCGAGCCACGCGGATTTCGCGAACCATGCTGCGCGGAACGGATCGCCTCTGCTGTGTTCGCGTGTCCATCACCAGTTCAGACATCGACCCCTTTGAGACTATAACCGTCAGATACCGTGCACCAATCCGTCGCGGTCAGAATCCCAGAATGTGATGATCGCTATGAGGTCAGTGATGGAGGCGCGGCACTTTCTTCACTTCCAAACTGTGTGTTGGGTTTGCTTCCCATGTGAAACAAAATCGTTCCGCCGTTGACGATGTCGGCGTGCCGGAACCAGGTTTTGTCGTAGGGATTGCCATTAAATGTGATGGCCTGGATGTACAAATCCTCCGGTGCGGTGCGCCGGGCTTCGATGACGAGCTTTTTATCCGGTCCCAAGGTGATGGTGGCGCGATCGAACAAAGGCGTCCCAAAGACATAGTTTCCGCTTACGGGGTCTACGGCGTAGAAGCCCAATGCGCTCATGACGTACCACGCCGACATCTGCCCGCAGTCTTCGTTTCCGGCCATGCCGTCGGGAGCATCGTGATACATGGTCTCCAGCAGGTTCCGCACGCGCTCCTGCGCCTTGTAGGGAGCTCCCGCATAGGAGTAGAGGTATGCAATGTGATGGCTCGGTTCATTGCCGTGCGCATACATTCCCACCAGGCCAGCGACATCGGGTGGCGTGTCGGGCGGCAGATCCGTGCTTTGAGTGAACAACGCATCGAGCTGTTTGAGGAAGGCTTCGCGGCCGCCGAACAGCGCTATATAGCCCTTGAGATCGTGCTGATTGGCGAACGTGGCTTGCCAGGCGTTCGACTCCGTGAAGTCACGCCACTTTTTCATGATGCTGATTTCTTTGGGATCAAACGGCTCGGCCCAGGCGCCGTTCTCCAGGCGAGGACGAATAAAGTTGCTCTTGCGGTCAAAGAGGCTCCGGTAGTTTTTGGAGCGCTCGCGCAGGAGTTTTGCATCGTCTGCCGCGCCGGCCGCTTCCGCCACTCGTGCAACGGCCCAATCGTCGTAGGCGTAGTCCAAGCTTCGGCTGACAGACTCTTCTTTCCGATCGCACGGAATGTAGCCGAACTTCCGGTACAGGTTCAGGCCACGGTAGTCATCGTGCATCACCCGGCGCTTCATGGGTCCATATGCGGCGGCCGCGTCGATGCCTTGGAATCCTTTAGCGATTGCTTCGGCGATCACGACTACCGAGTGATAGCCGCTCATAGTTCCGGTCTCCTTTGCATAGAGCGGCCACACGGGGACGCCTGCAGGGCTTTCTATGGACATGCGGATCAGACAGTTCACAAGGTCGGGAACGCGTTCGCTCTGGAAGAGCGTGTACAGGGGGTGCGCCGCGCGATAGGTGTCCCATAAAGAAAAGGTGCTGTAGTTGTGGCGGCCGTTTTTTAGTTGGTGATTCACTCCGTCCATCCCGCGATACTGTCCATTGACATCATCAAACAACGTGGGGGCACACATGGCGTGATACAGGGCTGTATAAAAGATTCCCCGGTGCTTCCGGTTTGATGTTTCGATCCGTATCTTGGAGAGTTCGTGCTGCCAGGCGGCCTCGGCGGAGTGCCTGACGGCATCAAAGTTCCAGTGTGGAATCTCAGCTTCCAGATTCCGCTGCGCGCCTTCAATGCTGACTCCAGAGATTCCCGTCTTCACGGCGACGGCCTCGTTCTCTGCGGTGTTGAAGTGGACCAGGCTTTTGAGCGATGTGCCGGTCGTCTCCCTGGTGCCGGTCAGAACGCGATCATTCGAGAGCAGTTCGGCTCTGCTGAAGGGCCTGGAGAACTTCATGTAGAAGAAGACTTCGCGGCCATGGGCCCATACAGAGGTACGGCGCGCTCCCGCCAGAGTGTCGTTTCCGATCACCTTCAGCTGGGACCAGGTTACGGCCTGAGGGTTGCCTCCAGACACGTGCGTGAGATCGAGGATGAAATGACTGGTCTCGCTTTTCGGAAACGTGTACCGGTGAATACCGGCGCGCTCTGTAGCGCTGAGCTCCGCACGGACGTTGTAGTCGCGGAGGAGAACCGCGTAGTATCCGGGCCGGGCGACCTCGTCGCCGTGAGAGAAGCGGGAGCGATACCCAAGCTCCGGTTTTTCGCGCGTTCCCGGAGAAAGCTTAGGCGATCCCGTGCCGGGCATAATCAGAAAATCGAGCAGATCTCCGATGCCCGTTCCGCTGAGGTGCGTGTGACTGAATCCCATCAATGACTGGTCCGAATTGTGATAACCCGAACACCAGTCCCAGCCTGTCGTGTAAGTATCGGGGCTCAGCTGCACCATGCCAAACGGAACCGTCGCGCCCGGATAGGTGTGACCGTGCCCCCCGGTGCCGATCGAGAGATTCACGTATTGTGTGAGATTTGCGGCAGACGTCGGGTCGCCCGGCGAGACGGGCGTCTGCCCAAACAGCTTCGCAGGGTTTACCAGGGCGGCGGCCGACAGCCCAGAGGCTACGCCGACAAACGTTCTTCTTGAAATCATGTCTTCCTATTCAATGTGACACCTCCGCGGCGGCTGCGTCCGATTAGGCGTCCCGCAGCATGCAGCAGGTAGTCTGGAAGGCAGAGGAGATAAGTGCCGTGCGCCAACTAATATCATCGGGATCGTCCTTTGAGCGCGAGATCGGGTATTCTCGGGCCGTTGTTGATGGGGACTGGGTATTTGTGTCCGGAACGACGGGATTCGACTACGAGAGGATGACAATTTCCGATGATGTAGTGAAGCAAGCCGAGCAGTGCCTGCGCAATATCGAAGCTGCCCTGAGTAAGGCAGGGAGTGGATTCGGGGACGTTGTGCGCGTCCGCTACATTCTGCCGCGAGCCGAAGACTTCGAAGTCTGCTGGCCGTTGCTTCGGCAGCATTTCGGAGATGTGCGGCCTGCGGCTACGATGATATCCGCAGGCCTATCCGATCCTCGAATGAAGATTGAGATTGAAGTCACGGCCAGGAAGCAACGGGTGGAAAAACGGCCGGAGGAGAGTCTGCGTTGAACCGGCCCGCGTTCCTGTGTTCCCGGCTCGTCGCCAGCCGATCCTACAGAATGCTACGGACTACGCCTCCATCGACGCGCAGGGCGGCCCCGGTGGTTGCCGAAGACAGTTCGCTAGCGACATAGACCACAAGGTTAGCGACTTCTTCGGTGGTAGCAAATCGCTGGATCAGTGAGGAGGGCCGGGCAGATTTGAAAAAGTCTCGCTCTACCTCTTGCTCGGTTTTAGACTCGTGTGTCGCCATGTCCTTTATGAACTGCTCGACGCCCTCTGACCGGGTGGGACCAGGAAGAATGCTGTTGACCGTGACGCCGGTTCCCACCAGCGATTCGGCGAGCCCGCGGGCTACTGCCAACTGAGCGGTCTTCGTCACTCCATAGTGAATCATCTCCACTGGAATCTGCACCCCGGATTCGCTGGATATGAACATGATGCGCCCCCAACCTCGCTTGCGCATGGCGGGAGCATAGTGCCGGGCAAGGCGAATCCCGCTCAGAACGTTGACTTCGAAAAAGCGCCGCCATTCTTCGTCGGTAATGTCTTCGAACTGTTTGGGCTCGAAGATACCGAGATTGTTGATGAGAATGTCCACGGCAGGAAGCTCGCGGAAAAGAATATTCGCTCCTTCCGGGGTGCCCAGATCGGCCGCAACTCCGCGCAATTCCGCACCGGCATGTTCCGCGGTTATCGCGCGAGCCGCCTCTTGTACGCGTTCCTCCGTGCGTCCATTCAGGTAGACCGTTGCTCCCTCACGAGCAAGTCCCTTTGCGATCGCAAAGCCAATACCAGCGGTCGACCCGCTCACCAGTGCCGTTTTTCCGGCGAGATGCAGATCCATGTATACGGTTGTCCTCCACTCATTTCGATTCAGGAGCGGTCAGGACGATGCGCCGGATCGCAGTGGCGGACGGGCTCGGCAAGCGCCAAGCGGTCGAGGACGCGGTTCCACTCTGTCACGGTAATACGGCGCTTTTGCTCTGCCAGTGCCGCACGAATGCCTCCGCCTCAGCATAGCCGCTCTCCGTGCCGCGAAAGCGGGTAATCTGCTGCTGCGCAGGATACCATTTGCCGGGATCCTGCGAGATGTGGGAAAAGCAGGCTGCGCGCCTGGTGGACTCCACGGGCGTGATGTCGACGTAATCCACAGGGGAAAACATCATGGTGTCGTCAGCGACTTCGTAGTAGTAGAGCGCAAATTGTTTGCCACCTTCCAACCAGGCATCCAAGACGAGCAGGGACAGCGCGCGATGGTCGCGGTGACGGTCCACGGGCCAGTGAGTAAAAACGACGTCGGGCTTTTCGGCATCGAGCAGCCCACGGAACTCCGAGTAGCGTTGGTTATCGACAATGGCTTCGCCGTCGTGCTGCCTGGCGAAAGAGGGATGCGCCTTCAGAATTTCGCAGGCTTTGCGGGCTTCAGCGGTCCGTATTGTGGCACATTCATTGAGACTCGCTTTGCCGCAGAATCCCTCGCCGTGATTCAAATAAAGCAGGGTTACGGCGTGTCCCATGCTGGTGTATCGGGCAATTGTCCCGCCGCATCCGCACTCTGGATCGCCGGGATGACCTCCCGTTACGACGACTTTCAGTTTGGGTGAGGGCGTGTCGGCCCTGTTGGACGCTTTGAGCGTGCCGATCAGCGGAGCAGCGGCCGCAGAGGCTAGTAAGTTGCGGCGCGAGACCGGCATGGATCGAAATGTTACCACAAGGGCTCAGCGAAGCACGTTTGGCAGAGAATGCGATTCAGACGTGCGTCGCGCGGAATGCTGCGGCTGGCCAGGCTAGCCGACGGGCCTGCGATAATTTGAGTCATGCCGTTGGTGCTTGCGTCGGCGAGTTTAACGGACGATGAGTTTTTGTCTGCATTCGAAGCGTGCGATCTGCCCCTTTCAGGATTCCGTCACGCGGATCATCTGCGATTGGCATGGTTGCACTTGCACCGGACATCCTTACTGGAAGCCGAGGTGCAGGTGCGAAACGGGATCAGGAGGTTTGCGGAGTGGCATGGCGTCCCGCACATCTATCACGACACGGTTACGAGGGCGTGGGTTCGCCTTCTTTCCACTCATCATGAGCAGAGCTTTCCCGAGTTTCTCAGCAAGCATGAAGGCCACCTTAATATGGAGCTACTGCACCGCTTCTGGACGCCGGCACTACTGGCGAGTCAGCAAGCAAAGAGGGGCTGGGTTGCCCCGGACCGGATGCTTCTTCCCTGTTAGCGCTCGCGGAGAACGGGGATGTCGCTAGTAGTTGCTTCGACTGTGAAAAGGTAGTCGGGCACGGACGGACTGTTCGTACCGTCCGTGGGTACGGCGCGCAAAGCTCAAGCCGGCGTGGATCTTCCTCGGAACATTCTATAAATTGCAAGCAGAATGATGGCGCCGATTACCGATGCGATGAATCCCGCCGATGACCCGTCCTGATAGAACCCCAGCGCACGGCCGATAAAAGTGGCTACGAAGGACCCTGCGATTCCAAGTAGCATCGTGATTATGATTCCCCCCGGATCTCTACCGGGCATCAGGAGTTTGGCAATCGCTCCAATCACAAGGCCGATGATCAGTGTCCAAATAAAGTGCATCTTGATTCTCCTCTTTTCTTCGAGACTAATCTGGAGGGAAATTGGTATCGGCTGAAGATGACGTACGCGTTAGACCTGACGTGAGTCCATTTTCAGGGCCGGGCACGCCGACAAGGGAAGTTGCGTGGCCAATGAACGTAGGCACGACATCCGGCTGACCATTTTGGAGGCTCGTCATAGCCGCCTTAGTTTCAGCGGTACTAAAAATCAGGAAAATCCGATGTTCTTTTTATCCTGCTGAACACACTCTCCTTTAGTTAGGCATTCTGGCGCACTGGTCCGCCGGTCGATCCCGGGCTGCTCGCCAGGAAAGAGTCAGGAGAGAACAATTGAGCACGAGCGCAGCGTTCGATACGGGAAGAAAGACAACCTCACCTGCGAGGATCGGCAAATATCTTTCCTTTTACTTAGGCAAAGAGGAGTTTGCCATTTCCGTCTCCTCGGTGAAGGAGATCATTGGCATCCAGCAAATTACCCATGTTCCGCAGATGCCTGTGTATGTCGAGGGTGTTCTCAATCTCCGCGGAAAGGTAATTCCGATCATCAACATGCGGAGGAAGTGCGGTTTGCCTGACGTGGAACGGGGCCCGCAGACTTGCATTATTGTCGTTCAGCTTGCCGGAGATGGGCGGGCGTTCCCGATGGGCATTGTAGTGGATGGAGTCTCTGAAGTGGCCAATGTGTCGGCCAACGACATCGAGGATATGCCGGAGTTCGGGGGCGGGGAGATACATCCCTACTTGATGGGAATTGCCAAGCTGAAGGACAAGGTCAAGATCCTCGTCGATATCAATCTACTTTTGAGCAACCGCGAGATCGTAGCGCTGCCGGGAGCGTAGCAATACGCGCGTGAGGAGGCTGAACCCAGCAGGACTATGAACAACTGGACTGTCGGAAAGAGAATTTTTGCCACCTGCGCCACGCTGGTTGTCTTGGCTGGCCTGATCGGAGCAATTGGCTTCTGGGGGACCAGGCAGATGGGTGGAGACCTGAATAGCCTCTCCAGCAAGTCTTTGCCTGGCGTAGTCGCGTTGACTTCGGTTCGAGTGGACGCTCTTGAAATCAGAGGGTCAACGTTGTTGCTGGCTCTGCCGGGGCTAACCGATTACAAAGCGAAGCAGGCTAGCCGGATTTCCGACCTGGAAAGCCAGATTTCAGAGACCCTGCACAACTACGAGCATTCGGTGCTCGCCGAAGAGCGCCCGCTCTATGAAAAGGTCAAGGCCGATACGAACGCATTCTTGAAAACATGCGCCAGATACCGCGAGCTGACAGCTGCGGGGAAAGTGCAAGAGGCTTCGGAGTTTTGGCTGCAGACAGGAGCCATCCAGTGGCCGGCGCTCCGAGATGACCTGTCTGCCGAGACTAAGCTGAACGCGCAAAACGCCGAGATGCACGTCAGCACGGCGCTGGATGCATGGAGCACGGCAACCCGATTGACCTGGTGCTTACTGGGACTCGCGATCGCACTTGGTGTCGGATTGGGATACGCCGCTAGTTCCAGCATCAACCGGGCGCTTCGAAGGTCATCGGACGAACTGCGGTCGGGCGTGGAGCAGATCGCAGGCGCATCCGCGCAAGTAGCCGCAGCAAGCGAGGAACTGGCACAAGGAGCAAGCGAGCAATCCGCAACGTTAGAGGAAACGTCCGCTTCCGGCCAGGAGCTTAGCGCCATGACCCAGCGCAACGCGGAACATTCACGGTCTGCGGCGGCTCTCATGACCGATGTCGACCGGAAGGTTGCTGAAGCAAACCAGCGACTGGAACAGCTTATTTCCAGCATGAATGAGATCAGCACGTCCAGTGAACGCATTGCAAAGATCATTAAGGTGATCGATGAGATCGCATTTCAGACCAACATTCTCGCTTTGAACGCAGCGGTGGAAGCAGCGCGTGCAGGCGAGGCGGGCATGGGATTTGCCGTGGTGGCCGACGAAGTAAGACGTCTGGCACAACGCTGCGCGGAAGCGGCCAAAAACACTACATCGCTCATTGAGGAATCCGTAGGAACTGCACAGTCCGGAAGCGCTCGGTTGCAGGAAGTTGCGGAAGCGATGCGGGGAATCACGGAAAATGCTGCAAAGGTAAAGGTACTGATCGACGAAGTAAGCCACGGAGCGGTGGAACAGGCGCGCGGCATCGAACAGATTTCCTCGGCGCTCACGCAAATGGAAACAGTCACGCAGCAAACTGCGGCAAGTTCCGAACAAGGAGCCTCGGCCAGCCAGGAGCTGAGGGCACAAGCCGAATCAATGCAGCATATCGTAATCGGTCTCGAAGCTCTCGTTTCCAGTGATGAAGAAGCCTACCGAGTCCCGAGCCGCACAGGATTCCGGCGAAGCAGTTTCGCATCCACTAAGCGGGCGGAGAAGCCGGATCTACTCTCATTGCAGCGTGCAGTAGGAGTAAGGCGGAAACCTGCACCTCAAACGGGTCAGGCCGTTAGCGCAGCGAAGAGCGCTTCCGCTATTCCTCTGGATGACGCTGAATTTCAGGAGTTTTAATCACCTCCCATGAACGACAGCGACGCCCGCCCATGACTAATCTATCGCTAACTCAAAACATTCAGGACCTGTCGTTGGAGGTGCTGCTCTGTAGCGCAGGTACGGAAACCGAGTCCGTCGCGGCGGCGCTTCAAAAACTGGCGGCGTTTGTCGCGCACGCAGCCGAAGCAGGGGCGACGGCCATTGCCGAGAGTGCCACGCGCCTGGTGTCCTCCGTCGGGAGTGCTCAAAACTCTGCTGGCGCCGAGAAGGCCATGTTGGTTCTCTTGGAGGGATTGAAAGGACTGGAAGGGCAGGTAGCAAAAGACTGTCTGGATACGGACTCCAACCTGGATGATAAACACGAGCCAGCAAGCTCTGCCTCTTCCCTTGCCCAAGACCCAGAGTTGCTTCAGGACTTCGTTGTCGAAGCGCGAGAGCACCTGGGCGTCTTGGAAACCCAGTTGCTCGCCCTGGAACAGAACCCCGACGACCCAGAGCCGACCCACGCCTGCTTCCGTGCCATCCACACCATCAAAGGGGTAGCCGGATTCCTGGAGCTAAACGTGGTGAGGGAAGTTGCTCACGAGGGAGAAACTTTGCTCGATGAGCTCCGCAACAGCCGTCTTCCCGTGACGCCAGCTCTCATCGACACGTTGCTGCAAACAGCCGACTTTCTGCAGGGGGAAGTGAGCGCTCTTGCGAGTTTCTTGAGCGGGTCCCCCAGGCAGGAAACACGATCTCACGCTTCTCTCCTGGAGCGGCTTCGAGTGGCGGGCCGTCAGCCCTCAAGCGAAATTCGGGTTCCCGAGGCGAACATAGTTCCTGTTCCTGACCGGGGCGGAATTCCTCCGCCAGTCGCCGTTCTGAAGAACGTGCCGGTGAAGCGAGTCGAAAGTGCTACCGAAAAGGCTGTGGCCTCGCCGTCGTCCGCACTGAGCACGCCAAAGCAGTCCGGGGAGGCCCGGCAGGGGAGCTCGCCCGCCAACCGAACCGTCAAGATCGACATGGAAAAGCTCGACTACCTGGCCGACATGGTCGGCGAGTTGGTCGTCACCCAATCCATGCTGCGACCCGAGGGCGCCGGACGAGCATCAGCTGACACTCCATTGATGCGCAATCTGGTCCAGCTTGCCCGTATCACCGCCGAGGTTCAGAAGACCACGATGAGCATGCGGATGGTTCCCATCGGGCAGATGTTCCAGCGCCTTGCGCGGCTGGTGCGGGACGTTTCACGGCAAATCGGAAAGACGGTGGAACTGGAGCTGAGCGGGGAAGAGATCGAGCTGGACCGCAGTCTTGTGGAAGAGCTTGCCGATCCTTTGATGCATATGGTCCGTAACTCCATCGACCACGGTATTGAGCCGGGTGCCGAGCGAAAAGAATTGGGAAAGAACGGCAATGGCCGGATTTCGCTGAAGGCCAGGCACGACGCCGGGCACGTGCAAATCGAAGTCTCAGACGACGGACGCGGGCTGGACAGAAACCGCATTTTAGCCAAGGCGCGCCAGCGCGGCCTAGTGGAGCCGCACGCTTCCCTGACCGACAGCGACATCCTGAACTTAATTTTCGAGCCGGGATTCTCGACCGCCGAAAAGGTTACTGACCTTTCCGGCCGAGGCGTTGGAATGGATGTGGTCCGTAAGCAGATCCAAAAACTGCGGGGTCGCGTCGATGTGTCGTCCATACCGGGGCAGGGAACCACATTCGTTCTCCGCCTACCGTTAACGCTGGCGATCATCGATGGCCTGGTAATCGGGCTCGGTAGCGAGCGCTACATCGTCCCGATTTCAGCAGTGAAGGAAGTGTTTCGGCCAACCGAAGACATGATCTTCACAGTGGAGGCTCGCGATGAGATGGTGATGGTCCGAAACGGCCTGATGCCTCTGATCCGTCTTCACCGACGCTTAGGTGTAACGCCCCGGTCGGAGCGGTTGCAGGAGGGTATTCTCGTCGTCCTCGAGAGCCAGGGGAAGTCCTATTGTCTCGCAGTGGACGAGCTGCTTGGCAAACAAGAGGTTGTGATCAAAAGTCTTGGTGAACTCATGCAGAATGTCTCCGGAATTGCCGGCGGTGCAATTTTGGGCGATGGCCGAATAGGTTTGATACTGGACACCGATGCCATAGCGGGGAAATCGATTCGTGAGTAACAGTCCCTCCGTATTTGCACCGGACGCACCCATCCGACCCTTGCAGCACGATGAGTTCGGGCGCATTCGGAGCTTGCTTTACGACAAATTCGGCATTGACCTCCGGGAAGGAAAAGAAGAACTCGTGTCGGCCCGGCTGAGCAAAAAAATTCGGGAGCTTGGCTTTACGTCGTTTTCCCAGTATCTTGCGTACGTCACCAGCGGGCGCGAGAGCGACGCCATGCCTGAGATGGTAGACCTGCTCACGACCAACCACACTGCGTTCTTCCGCGAATCCGTTCACTTCGACCTTATGCGCCGCGTATTGACCGATCTTAAGCCCCGGAAGGCGACAGTCCGGATTTGGAGTGCGGCTTGTTCCTCAGGAGAGGAACCTTACTCGATCGCCATGACTGCTCTCGAAGACTTAGCGCCCGGAAGATTTGAGATTGTCGCCACGGACCTCTCGAACCGGGTCTTGAAGGCAGCGACTTCCGGAATTTATGCCGAGGAGCGCGTAAGAGGAATTCCTCCCGACGTCTTACGAAGGCATTTCTTGCGGGGTGAGGGAAAAGCGACTGGCTACTACCGCGTGAAGCCGGTTGTCTCCGGTCATGTAAAGTTTCATCGCTTAAATCTAGTGGACACCTACTCGCATTCGGCTCCGTTCTCCATGATCTGGTGCCGAAACGTGATGATCTACTTCGACAAGCCCACTCAGGAGCGCGTTGTGAAGCGGCTTTCCGAGTGGCTGGAGCCCGGCGGCTATTTATTCATCGGTCATTCGGAGGCCATGAACGGCGTCCGACACGCGCTGCGCTATATTCAACCGGCTGTGTACCGGAAGTCGTGAACGCCGATGGGACTCCTTGTGGTGGGAATCGGTGACTGCCAGGTCAGCGCGGAGACTTCGGACGAGCTGGTCACCTATGCTCTCGGCTCCTGCGTCGGAGTGATTATTCATGACCCGGTAGTGAAGGTGGGCGGCTTATTGCATCTGCTACTTCCGGATTCCAGCCTGGAACCGGAAAAGGCCCGAGCAAACCCTTTTATGTTTGCCGATTCCGGCATCCCCCTCCTGTTTCGTCGTGCGTACATATTGGGAGCCCGCAAGGAGCGGCTCGTCACCCGTTTAGTAGGAGGCGCACAGATGAGCGCCAGTGGAGCCGTGTGGAACGTCGGGAAACATAATGCTGCCGCCGCCAGGCGAATACTAACTCGTGCCGGAGTCCGTGTCCAAAAGGAAATAGTGGGGGGCGCAAAAGCGAGGACCGTTCGCCTCCATGTGCTGACGGGCGAGATGCGGGTTGCCGAGACAAAGGTCAATCAGATCGAACCAAGTTGGGTAAAGGGGCCGGGCGGCGATGATGAACGATAGACCGATACGTGTTCTGGTAATCGACGATTCGGCCATTGTCCGCAAGATTCTGGTAGAGGCGCTTTCGAAAGAGCGCGGCATAGAGGTGGTGGGCACTGCGTCGGACCCTTACTTCGCGCGCGACAAAATCGTAGCTTTGCGGCCGGATGTCCTCACTTTAGATATCGAGATGCCACGAATGGATGGCCTGACTTTCCTGAAGAAACTGATGCAGTATCACCCCATGCCCGTGATCATCGTCAGTTCATTGGCACAATCCTCCTCCGCCGCGGTGGAAGCACTGCGTCTGGGGGCTGCGGAGGTAGTCGCGAAGCCATCCGGGCCGTATTCTGTCGGGGAACTGAGCGAAACGCTCGCTGCCAAGGTGCGGGCTGCCGCTGCCTCGATGCCCGTCAATGCCGGACCGGAAGCTCCTGCTTCCCCTGCTGTGGTTCCGAGGCAGCCTGTTTCATCGCACGTTGGCTCCCATGCCAATTCATTTATTGTGGCCATAGGGGCTTCCACCGGAGGCGTTTCGGCGCTCCAGAAGGTTCTGACGGGACTTCCGGAAGACATGCCAGGAATCGTCGTGACACAGCATATCCCGGCGGATTTTTCGCTCGCATTTGCCAACCGGCTAAACCAGGTGTGCAGGCTGACTGTGAAAGAAGCGGAGGACGGTGACTCGGTTCTGCCGGGCCACGTCTATGTCGCACCCGGAAACAGGCATTTGATTGTCCAGAAAAGCTCGGGAGGATACAAGCTTGTTTTAAGGGACGGCCCTCAGGTTTGCTATCAGAGGCCATCGGTAGATGTGCTCTTTCACTCTGTCGCGCAGTCGGCCGGAGCCAAGGCCGTGGGCGTCCTCCTAACTGGAATGGGAGCGGACGGTGCAAAAGGCCTTCTGGCTATGAAGCGAGCCGGTGCGCGTACAATCGCCCAGGACGAAGCCAGTTGCGTTGTTTTCGGAATGCCTAAAGAGGCGATCCTGCGGGGAGCTGTCGACGAGATAAAGGGTCTTACCGAAATCGGTCGCACGATTCAGTCTTGCCTGGCCGCGAAGCAGTAAGCGTCCTGGAAGTCGGCGGTTACTGAGGAGTTTTCCGTTCCGACCTTATCTGGAATGCCCGCTTATTGCCTGCCGCGACAATATGGCCCGCAAACTTGTGCATCCCGTTGATGTGCAAATCCACTTCTTTCGCGAGAGGATAGTCGAAGCTCAGGACGTCTCCAGCTTCCAGATTCATCAGGTTCTTGAGTAGCATTCGCGGACCGTTCAGCCGAACATCCAGCCTGGTTTTTGAAGTCCTGATCAAGTTGAGCATGCGCGCCTGATCGGCTTCGCTAGCCTGATGCCGGTGCACTTTCTGATGGTCTTTCTGCCGGAGCATCTTTATCACGATGGACGGAATAAAAATGTTCATCAGCCCACTGTGGGCTCCAAGCCGTAGTTCCATGCTGACGGCAATCATTGCCTCATTAGGAGGAAAATACTGAAACACCTGCGGTCCGTTTTTGTAGTCGTCAGCCAGGAACTCGATCGGTGCCACGGGCTGCCAGGCAGTTTTTAAGTCCTGCAGGACGAGGCGCCAGATACCGTCCAGAATGCTCCTTTCGATCTGCGTTGTCTCGCGATCGATAGCTGCCGTCCTCTTGGACTTGCCGCCGAGCAGCATTTCGATGAGGGGGAAAATCACCGAATGGCTTGTCTCGAACAGAGCTTTCCCCTTATACGGAATAATGTCGAGCGAAAGAACACAGGTTGGAAAAGTGAGTGAGGCTACCACCTCGGAGAAGGAGAGCTGCTCCACCGAGATCAAATTGACATTGGCGAACGCACGCAGGTACGCCGTCAGACTGGACGCCAGAGAGCGAACGAAGTTTTCGTGCAGGGAGTGAATCGATCGTAACTGATCCTTGGCGATGCGGTCGGGCCGGCGGAAGTCGTAAGGCACGGCGCGCTTTTTGATGGCGTCCTTCTTCTCGCCCTCGCGAAGGCTGTTGAACACGCGATCGATTTCGTCCTGCGAAAGTACTTGGTCAGACATAAATGGCCGGAATAAAGCTTTCTAAAACATCGTGCGTTTCAAGCAAATAAATCTTGCAAGTAGGCGTAAATTCCTCAATGTGGACCGATAAGCCACATTAGTTCCAGGATTAGGTATGCCCCTTAACGTATTAATCGTAGATGATTCCGCCGCGATTCGCAAAATACTCCAGCGGGTACTTCGGCAGACCGACATTGCCCTTGGGGAGATTTGGGAAGCGGGAGACGGCGTTGAAGCTCTCGATTTGATGAAGTCGCAAAATGTCGGGCTTGTCCTATCCGACGTCAACATGCCCAATATGGACGGCCTCCAGCTGCTGGCCGAGATCAAGGGCCAAGATCATCTGAAGTCGGTGCCCGTTGTCATGATCACCACCGAAGGCTCTCAGAACAAGGTAATGGAGGCCCTTAATCTCGGGGCATCCGGATATGTCCGCAAGCCTTTTACCGCTGACCAGATCAAAGAAAAGCTCGTAGGAGTGATCTAGGAGAATTTTATGGCTAGCATACCTGCCGCTTCACCCGACGTCCTGCAAAAGCACCACAAGCTGCTGCAAGTAGTTCAGGAGACTACAGCCACGGTTTTCGCCACGATGTTGGGGGTGACGGTCACCCCATTGCAAATATCCCTGGAAAAGCAATCCACCGTTTCCAACGCCGGACTGGCCGCCATGGTAGGCATGGCAGGCCCTGTCAGCGGGAGCGGTTGCCTGGCCATGAGCAAATCCCTTGGCTGCTATGCTGCCTCCCGGTTTCTGATGGCCGAATATCCGGAGGTGAATGACGACGTGCTGGACGCTGTGGCGGAGATCACCAACATGATCGTCGGTGCATTAAAGACAGCGCTCGAGGAAGATCTTGGTCCCATGGGGCTCAGCATTCCGACCGTTGTATTCGGAGAAAAGTACGTTACCCGCAGTCCCAGCATGGTGGAAAGAATGGTGCTTTCCTTCCAGTGCGAGGATGAAGGAGTTGAGGAGAAGGAGTTTACCGTAACGGTTTGCCTCGTCTCCGAAAGCCAGAATCGCAATTACCTTCGGGAACTCGCGGAATTTCACGCGCGCCTTACTTAGCTTCGGTCACGCCCGACAACTCACTATCATTGCCGGCCATGCGCAAGGCATCCAGCACCGCGCCTGCCGCCGGCTGTAGTTTCGGAGCAATGACTGCACACGAGATACGCTGCTCGATGAGTTTCCTGTAGTAGCTGCGGAGCCGCCCGCTGCGAAACACGCCGCCTATGTACGCGACCGGGGGCCGCTCGTCGTCCCGAAATACGTTGCGGTAAACACCTTCGGTGTAGCGGACCAATTCGCCTGCCGCGGACTGCAGAATCCGGCCGGCGACTTCATCTCCGCTGTTTGCCGCCTCCGAAACCAAAGGCGCCAATGCAGCAACTCTCGTGCGAGGATACTCCGCCGTATAAAAATCGTGAAGCACGGTGTTAGCGCTGGGCGCGCCGGTTGCATTTAGGAGGTGGCTTCTCAGTACCGTTTGAGCACCCCAGCCCTCTTCGTACTGTAGGGATGCCCGGAGAGCGCGGCGCACCAGGTCAAATGCGCCTCCTTCATCCCCGAAAACATAGCCCCACCCGCCAGCCCGGGCGGCTTCACCGCGACCATTCCGTCCGAACGCCATGGAACCGGTTCCCGCGATAATGATGATGCCCGGTTCCCCGGCGGTTGCTCCGGAAAGGGCAATCTCCGCGTCGTGAGTGATCTTGTACCGCTTGCTGCGGATCAGTTCCCGGACATATGCGGCCTTGTCCTCCGGACCTCCGCTGAACCCGAAGCACGCCGACGCAAAGGTGACCGCGCTGCTATCCAGACCTGCTTCTTCGCAGGCCTGCCGGACACAATTCCCTACCGCGGAGCGAAACTTGGCGCGGCCTTCCGACGCCGCCACATGATTGCACGGGCCACCTTTGCCGCTCCCGAGAATTCGCCCGCTGCTATCTGCAATCAGTGCCGTTGTGCTCGATTGGCCACCATCAATTCCCAGATAGAATTCAGGCATCGGCAGACGTCCACTCCCTGCGACGCCTCATGCGAGCGTCTTATCCTTCGCGTAGCAGACAGGATCGAGCGGACAGGAGCCGCAGCGCGGCTTGCGCGCAATGCAGATCTGCCTGCCGAAGTGAATCACTTGATGCGAAAACAGGATCCACCGATTCTGGGGAAGTATCTTCATCAGGTCCTGTTCGATTTTTACTGGGTCGGTGTTCTTTGTGAGATCCAGCCGGGCCGTAATTCGCTGGACATGCGTGTCGACCACCACGCCACAGGCAATGCCGTACGCCGTCCCGAGCACCACATTGGCAGTTTTGCGCGCTGCACCCGGAACCGCAAGCAACTCCTCCAACGTGCGAGGAACGCTTCCTCCGAAATCGGTCAGGATCTTTTGCGCGGCGCCAGTAATGGAGCGCGCCTTGTTGTTGAAGAAACCGCAGGAGCGAATCTCCCGGGCGAGCTCTGCTTGAGGAGCGTTCGCGAAATCCTCCATCGCGGGGAACTTCCTGAAAAGCTCCGGGGTCACTTTGTTCACGCGCTCGTCGGTGCATTGGGCTGACAGTATCGTCGCCACCAGCAACTCCCAGGCATTCTTGTGATGCAAGGCGCAGGTCGCGTCGGGGAAAAGCCTGTCGAGCTCGTGAAGGATGCGCTCGAGTCTGGCTTTCCGCTCGGCCGCATTCTTGGGCTTCCCCACCTTCTTCGGCGGCGTGACAGGATGCAAAGGAGTAACGCTGGCAACTTCCATAGCTTCAACTGGAAAGCCTAAGATAACGCATCCGCATCTGATACGATTCTCGCGACGTATGAAATACGGCATTAACACTTTCCTTTGGACTGCAAATTTTGGTTCGGCGGACTTCGGTCTGCTTTCAGAGATCAAGGCGCATGGCTTCGATGGCGTAGAGGTCTCGCTGATCCTGCCAGAGGCTTTCGAGGCCGTGGCGATCCGCCGTGCCCTAGAAGAGCATGAACTTTCTTCCACCGTATGTGCCGTCTTGCCTCCCGCGCTCAGCCTCATTTCGGACGACGGCGCAATACGAAGACGTGCGCTCACGCACCTGTCAGACTGCATCAAACTGACGGCAGACGCAGGTGCGGAACTGATTGCCGGGCCTCTTTATTCGCCGGTCGGCTACCTTCCCGGCAGGCGGCGAACCTCCGAAGAATGGAAATATGCCGTGGATGGCTACCAGCAGTTAGGGCCCGTACTCGAAAACCATTCGGTAACCCTTTGCATTGAGCCGCTCAATCGTTTCGAAACTTATTTCTTGAATACCACTGCCGACGCGGTGGCACTCTGTGACGAGGTCAGGCATCCGAGGGTAGGCCTCCTTTGGGACTCATTCCACGCCAACATCGAGGAGAAGGATCTGGGCGATTCCATTCGAGCGGCCGGCCGGAACATCAAACACATCCACACCTGTGAAAACGATCGCGGGACACCCGGTACCGGCCACGTGGATTGGCAGGGACTATTCCGCGCGATTGCGGACATCGGGTACGACGGCTGGCTGACCATCGAAAGCTTTGGTTTCGCCTCCGGCGCGCTCTCCGCCGCCGCGTCCATCTGGCGCGACCTGGCGAGCACTCCCGAACAGATCGCTTGGGATGGTGTTAAGTTTTTGAAAAGCCGGTCGTCTGCAAGCAACCGAGCCGCCACGAAGCAAACTTAGGCCGTGGCTGGGCAGACGCGTCAACCCGACTAGTACGAACGCGCGCTGCCTTCCAGAAAGTCACGAAGTCTCTGGCTTCGGCTTGGATGGCGAAGCTTGCGCAGAGCTTTGGCTTCAATCTGCCGAATGCGCTCCCGCGTAACCGCGAAGTTTTCACCCACCTCTTCCAAAGTGTGTTCGCTCCCGTCTTGCAGGCCGAAGCGCATCTTCACAATCTTTTCTTCGCGAGGGCTTAGTGTCTTCAGCACCTCTGCTGTCTGTTCCCGAAGGTGCGAGCTTAATACGGCATCCGACGGAGAGGCCGTGCGGCTATCCACAATGAAATCGCCCAGGCTGGACTCTTCTTCCTCGCCCACGGGCGTTTGCAGCGAGACGGGCTCCTGAGCCACTCGAAAGATCCGGCGAACTTTGCTGGGGGAAAGGTCCATGCGCTCGGCAAGTTCTTCGGTGGTCGCGTCACGCCCCAACTCCTGCTGCAGCATGCGTTGCAAACGGATCAGCTTGTTGATGGTCTCGGTCATGTGGACCGGAATGCGAATCGTGCGCGCCTGGTCCGCAATCGCTCTGGTTACCGCCTGTCGGACCCACCAGGTGGCATACGTCGAAAACTTGTAGCCTCGTTTGTAATCGAACTTGTCCACCGCCCGCATCAGCCCAATGTTGCCTTCCTGGATCAGATCCAGGAACTGCAGACCGCGATTGTTATAGTGCTTGGCGACGGAAACGACCAGCCGGAGATTGGCTTCGATCAGCCTCTTCTTTGCGGCATCCGCCTCCCGCTCTCCGCGCGTGACAATCTCCAGGGTTCTGGACAACTCGTTCGTACTTACGCCGGAGCGCTCCTCGATGGTTTGAATCTGTGCGGCAAGTTCTTTCAGCTCCTTGCGGAGACCAGCAGAACCGTTCAGCGAAGAGGCCTGCTCCAATCTTCGCTCCAGCCGCGCAGCCTCCGTGCGCAGTGGATTGATCTGGTCTGCGACCGATCGTAGGAATGCAATAAGGGACAGCCGGTAGTGGCGCGAAAATGGAAGCTTGCGAATTTGCCGCGAGAGCTCAATGGAGTGCCGCGCATAATCGTACCGGAGTTTGCGCTGCTGCTTTACTCTCATGCCCGGGGACGCGGCAAGCCATTTCTGCTCCGCATGGAGGGCCTTGTGGTAAAGCCTTTCAATGTTATGCGTAGTTGCCAGGAAATCTCTTTGAAGGGATTCCACCGTCACACCGCGTTCATTCAGCGTGATGGGGTCGGCGACCTGCAGGACATCGGCAATCGACATCGTGCCGCGCTCAATTTGCCGCGCTGTCTCAAGTAGGAGCCGGACAACCAGCCGCGAACGGGATAAGGCCTTCGCCACGGCATTCTGTCCGCGCTCGATCTGCTTCGCTAGTTCGATTTCGCCTTCGCGCGTGAGCAGGGCAACCATTCCCATCTCGTGCAGATAAACACGAACAGCATCATTATGCTTGTCGAGCTCGCCCGGCGAAAGATCTAACTCGACAAAGCTCTCCTCTTGTTCTTCTGCAGGTTTTGCGAAGTCCTTCGCACTTTCCTGTAGATCGGCTGGCGAGTTCTCAACATCGGTAAAAAGATCGTTGAGACCGCTTCCGATTGAGAGCTCGTCGCGGATCACGCTCTCTGCGTGATCGTAAAGCGCAAAGCCTTTGTCGTTACCGTCTTGCATGAACCGCCCTTAAAGTCTGTTGCGATCAACGGAAGAACCGTTACGGAATGACTAACCTACCACCTACAAACACCTGTTACAGCTTCTTGACTCCTCATAGTACAACAACTCTACGCTCCGCAACATCATCGCCCGGCGCTGGCAAGCTTTTCCATCACCCGCATGGCCTCTTCGAACTTTCCTTCGGCTTCCAGCTGCTTGATCTGGCGTTTTAAATCGTTCCGCGCGGCCTCCGCGGCTTTGGTTTCCAGGGCCTGTAAGCAATGGATCGCCTGCTGTGCCGCGGCATCCTGGGAAACGCCAAGGTCGGCAAAACTGAGATCAGCCAAAGTGCGTTGCAGTCTCGGTTCCAATCTGCGGGCTATAGCATCTATGGAAAAGGGAAGACCTTCGGCGTCCAACTGCAGAGCGGCCTCAAAGATACGTCTTAACTCGAGAAGCGGAAGGATGGAAGCGTTCTGAAGATAATGCTTGATGGCCGCACGCGCACCTTCGTCCAGTAGGAAGCACGTGAGCAGGAGCTTTTCATTCGGAGGCACGGAGGAAAGAAGATTCGGACGGGTTCCGGTACTGGGTTTCTGCTGAGGCCTCTGCCGCACTTGCTCAAGGATTAATTCGCGTTGGACCCCCAGATGCTCCGCCAGTTCGACCGCGATTGTGGCCCTTTCGATCCTGTCGCTTACAAGCTGAATCGAAGGAAGTAAAAAGCTGGAAGCATCGGACCTGCCCTCGGCCGTGCGCATATCGAACTTCGCCCGCGCGCGCTCCGCAAGCCAATGAAAATAGGTGCTCGATGCGTTCAGCTTCTCACTATATGCGTCCACTCCGTTCTGTCGGACGTACTCATCCGGATCCAGGCCACTGGGCAGCGCCAGCACCTTCACACGTAGGCCCTCGGTTAACAGCAAGCCGATGTATTTCTCCGTGGAGCGGGCACCAGCCGCATCGGGATCGAAGTTCAGAATCACTTGTCCCTTGTTAGCGCGCTGCTGACAGACTTGCCTCTTGATGGCGCGCACTTGCTCGTTTGTAAGCGACGTTCCACAACTGGCGACCACCTCGCGTACTCCCGCTGAGTAGACGCCGATCGCATCCATGTAGCCTTCCACCAGCACCATGCGTTCCTGTTTCCTTGCGTCGGTCTTTGCACGATGTAAGTTATAAAGCACCAGCGATTTTTTATAGATCTTTGTTTCAGGTGAGTTCAGATACTTCGGCTCTTCATTGGCCCTCAGCGCCCGGCCTCCGAAAGCGATCACCTTGCCGGACTCGTTGTGAATGGGAAACATCAGGCGGCCGCGAAACCGGTCGTAGTAGCCATTGCTCTCCGTCCGCTTCCCTACCAGGCCCGATTCCTCCATAGCCGCCGCGCCGAACTTCTGCAGGCGCTGGACCAGTTGCTGGCCCGAGAGATCTGAAAGGCCTAGGCGGAACTCATCGATCGACGCGCGCGAGACTCCCCGCGATTCCAGATAGCGCCGTGCCTCCGCTCCCGACGGCCCCCGCAGATTGTCCTGGAACACCTGCGCCGCGATCTCGTGCATCTCCAGCAATGCCTCACGACGGCGCGCCTCCGGATCGTCGGAGTGGTGACGCTCCGGCATGGCGATCCCGTAACGTTCGGCTAAAAGCTTTAGCGTTTCAGGGAACGTGATGCTCTCGATTTCCATCACGAACTTGAAGACGTCTCCGCCCGCATCACAGCCGAAACATTTGTAGTATTGATTCACGCTGTGAACCCCAAACGATGGAGTCTTTTCCGAATGGAATGGGCAGAGGCCAACGTAGCGGGGTCCGGCGCCAGCTCGCTTCAAAGGCACATACTGACTGACAACATCGACAATGTTGAGCTGGCTTCTCAACTGTTCAGCAAAGTTCATCGACAACGAGACGGTGGGGAGGAGTACTTACAGATTAGCAACGATGCACCGCCACTCGTTCATCGCCGAAACGGAACTAGAGCAAAAAATGCCCTGCAAGGCTGAGAGTTCCCATTCCGGAAAGCCCGTCAAGATCAGAGTGCCCTTTGGCTTCGTGATCCGCAGCAGGTCCTCGGCGATCGCCAGGAGAACCGTCCCGCTGATATTCGCCACCGTCACGTCTGCTGTCTTGGCCCGCACAGCCTCGGCCGAACCAGCAGCAAGCAGGGCAGGGAGTCCATTCAATGCGAAATTCTCACGCGCGGCGGCAAGGGCCGCTTCATCTGTATCGAGGCCTACTGACGTGGTTGCTCCCAGGCGAAGTGCGGCAATCGCCAGTATTCCTGAGCCTGTTCCTATATCGGCGACTGTCCGTCCGGCCAGCATGTATTTTTCCAAAGCCTCCAACGCAAGCTGAGTACACGGATGCTCGCCCGTTCCGCAAGCGAGGCCGGGATTGTGAACTATGCGAATGCACCCGGGAGGCGTCTCGCCGTCGTGCCACGGCGGAGTTAAAAAGAGCCGGTTTCCGACACGGCGCGGCGGCCACGCGTCCTTTGTGTGCGCGATCCAATCTGTCGCATCGTCATGCTCCCATTCGGGCCTGTACCGGGCGAAGCGTTGCAGAAGACTTTCACGGCTTCCATTTGTCTCAAAACCCGATAACAACGTGATCTCGCCACCTTGATCAATCTCTTGAATCCCTGCTGTCCCCGCGTCCCAGAGCTCAGCGGAAAGCCACTCGGCTCGATCGGGACTGCAGGTGAGTCTTAGAAAAAACATTCGGGTGCTTTAACCGGAGGAGCGATCCCTCATTATATGGACAATGAGCAAAACTCCGCTGCCCATCGATCCCTTGTTGCCCGAGATTGTGGACCTGGTCGCCCACAATCCCGTGACGTTGCTTCAAGCGGAACCGGGCGCGGGAAAAACGACCCGTGTCCCCGCCGCCCTTCTCGCTCGTGGTCTGGAGGATATCTACGTGCTGGAGCCGCGCCGACTTGCAACGCGCATGGCTGCCCGGCGCGTTGCGGAAGAGTTCGGCGAACCCGTGGGACACACGGTGGGGTATCAGGTGCGCTTTGAGGAAATGAGCAGCTCACAGACAAGGCTGTGGTATCTCACCGAAGGCGTGCTCACGCGAAAGCTTCTATCGGATAACGGTCTACGAAACATTAAGGTTGTTGTACTCGATGAGTTCCATGAGCGGCATGTTGAAACGGATCTTGCACTTGCCCTCCTTCGCAAGTATCAAGGGAGCGGCGGGGATCTACGACTGTTGATTATGTCGGCCACGCTGGCGAGTAATGAACTGGCCTCGCGACTGGGAGGCGCGCCTATGCTTACTGCGCCGGGACGCGTCTTTCCAGTATCGGTGCGCTACACCCCTCCGTCTTCGGCGCCGTTGGAAGTGGAGGTCGCAGCGGCCGTATCCAAGGTGCTGACGGAAACAGAGCGGCACGTCCTGGTGTTCCTGCCCGGCGCGGCCGAGATCCGGAAGGCCATCACGGCGTGCGAGTCGGCAGCCCGGCAACACGGCGCGAAGCTGCTTCCTTTGCATGGCGAACTCAGTCCTGCCGAACAGGACGAAGCCGTTGCCCGGAGTTCCCGGCGCAAGATCATCTGCTCGACGAACGTGGCAGAAAGTTCGGTGACGATCGACGGAGTGGAAGCTGTGGTGGACAGCGGGTTGGCGCGCGTGATGACGCATTCTCCCTGGAGCGGCATCTCTCGCCTGCAAGTGGAACGGATCAGCAAGTCGTCCGCGATCCAACGTGTGGGGCGCGCTGGCCGCACGGGTCCGGGTATAGCGATTCGTCTCTACAGCGAAAGCGATTTCGTCCGGCGACCGGATCAGACTGCGCCCGAGATCACGCGCGCCGATCTATCCCAGATCCTTCTTGAACTGGCCGCGAGTGGGTTCCAATGGGAGGAACTCACCTGGCTCGATAATCCCCGGCCGGAAATGCTGGAGCATTCACGCACTCTTTTGACTGAGCTTGGTGCGCTGGATAGCACAGGTGCAGTGTCTGCAACGGGCAAGTTGATGGCGAAGTTGCCTGTCCACCCACGGCTTGCCCGTTTCGTGTTGGCGGCGGCAGAATCCGGTGCAGCGGAAGAAGCATGCGAACTGGCAGCGCGCCTGTCTGAAGGCAGGATCCGCTTGGAGGACCATGCGCGGAAACGTTACTCTTCCGATATCGAGGCGATCCTTGCCAGCGAACCCTCCTATGCGGTCCGAAGGCTTACGATGCAACTGCGGAACGCGGTGCGGTCCAGGTCATTTTCAAGATCCGCTGAGCATGCGATTGAAAAAGCTTTGCTGATTGCCTACCGCGACCGTGTGGCGCGCAAGCGGGATTCTACGCTGCTGCTGTCAGGCGGCGGGGCCGCAAAACTCGACTCGAGCAGCGCGGCCACTGGTGAGTTTCTGGTCGCGCTCGAAATTGACGATCGCAGCGGAGGGACGACGCCGCTCATCCGCCTGGCCAGTCACATCGAACCAGACTGGTTGCTGGAGCTTTTTCCCAAGGAAGTCCGGCCTCACGAGGAGATGGCGTGGAACCGTGAAGCGGAGCGCATCGAGCAGGTGAACTCGCTGCGCTATGGCCAACTCATCGTTGACGAGTCTCGCGGAGCGCCTGGCGACGTAACTGCTGCCGCTGGTCTTCTGGCCCAAAAGGCGCTGGAGGCAGGCGTAGAGCGCTTCACTGACGCGGAGGAACTTGGCCGATTTCTACGCCGGATTCATTTTGCAGCGGGGCATAACAGTACGATCCATCTACCCGATGATCTGGTCTCCGTATCCCTCCTCGAATTAGCTTGTGGTCTTTCGAGCTTTGCTGGATTGCGCGATGCCGCAAAGAACGGAGGCTTGCTGGCAGTCATGGAATCGAAGTTGGCGATGCGGCTCATCAACGAGATCGCTCCAACGCATGTTCAGCTTCCGAGCGGCCGCCGGGCTCGCATCGAGTATCACGCAGGCCGGGCGCCGTCTGTAGCTTCGCGTTTACAGGATTTCTTCGGCATGAAACAAACGCCTACCGTTGCGGGCGGGACTGTGCCTTTAGTGGTACATCTACTCGCGCCCAATCAACGTCCCGTGCAAATGACCACCGATCTCGTTAGCTTCTGGAAGAATTTATATCCGCAAGTGAGGCGGGAACTAAGCCGGCGATATCCGAGACACGCCTGGCCAGAAGTCCCCGCTTGAGGAGCAAGTGAATCAGTCGTTCGGAGTCGGCGGAGGATTCCGTTCGGCAGCCGATCCACGCTGGTGCCAGTAGGGGTAAGCCGGAACGATCTTGCTGGCCGCATCCAGTTTGGCTACCTGTTCGGGTGTTAAGTTCCAGCCCACCGCATCCAGATTCTGCTTCAACTGTTCTTCCGTCCGTGCCCCGATGATCACATTGCACACAGTGGGCCGCTGCAGCAACCAGTTGATGGCGATTTGCGGAACGGTCTTGCCCGTTTCCTTCGCCACCTCATCAATCGCATCCACCACGTTGTAGACATGTTCGTCCGCAATGGTGGGGCCAGCCTCTTTGGCGACGCTTTGCAGGCGGCTCGTCTGCGGTGCTGGATGGCCACGCCGGATTTTACCTGTCAGCCGCGCCCACCCGAGCGGGCTCCACACAATCGTGCCCACCCGTTGGTCCAGCGCAAGCGGCATCAGCTCCCATTCATAATCGCGCCCTACGAGGGAGTAATAGGCTTGGTGCGCCACCATTCGAGCCCACCCGTACTTTTCAGAAACGGCAAGTGACTTCATCAAATGCCATCCCGAATAGTTGGAACAGCCGATATAGCGCACCTTCCCGGCCTTTACCAAAGTATCGAGCGTCTCCAACGTTTCTTCCACCGGGGTCACCGCGTCAAAGCAGTGCATCTGGTAAATGTCAATGTAATCCGTGCCGAGCCTTCGTAAGCTGGCTTCGCAAGCCCTGATCAGGTGATAGCGGGATGTGCCGGTGTCATTGGGCCCGTCGCCGGTCGGAAAAAACGCTTTTGTCGAAACGATTGCCTTGTCGCGCCGACTGCCAAGCGCCTTGCCGAGGATTTCTTCCGACTTGCCATTTGAATATCCGTCGGCGGTATCGAACATAGTGATGCCGGCGTCAAGCGACAAGTCCACCATCCTGGTTGCTTCTGCTACGTCGCTGGAGCCGAAGCCTTTAAAAAATTCGTTGCTCCCTCCAAACGTCGCCGTGCCAAGGCTGAGAACCGGAACCTTGAATCCGGAATAACCGAGTTGTCTCCATTCCATGGTCGTGAGATGAACGCCAGCGGTCCTTTGTCTCACTCAATCACGAGGTTTGTATTTCCGGTTGTTGTGCCGATTGATAGATGCGTTCCAGAATCGCCGGAATTTCAAACACCGCACGGTTATTCATTTGCGCTATATTGCGCCGCATCTCGGCCAACCGCCCATTGTGAAGAAGCGCTTTTACCGCATTGTCAACGTCCCGAAAGTTTTTCAGAACGATTCCCGCCCTTTGCTCCAGTACCCAGTCGGCGTTATAACGCTCCTGGGGGAGTGTCCAGGCGTTGCGTTCCAGAATGACCGGCAGTTCCATCTTCAGGGCCTCCGAAATGCTTCCCGGCCCCGGCTTGCCGACAAAGAAGTCGGAAAGGTGCATGAAGTAGGGTATGTCTTTTGTAAACCCTTCGACAAAAATCCGGTTGCGAGTCTTCAGGTTCTGAAGACGTTCCCGCAGCTTGGCGTTGCGTCCACAGATCATGATCAGCTGCAGATCTTCGGAGGAGTTGCCGAGCCGCTCGGCGATGCGAAACATGACGTTCGATCCTTCCCCTCCGAACATCACCAAACCCGTAGCCAGACCAGGATCTAACCCCAGACACCGGCGCTCCTCTTTGCGATCGCTGGCCTGTGGTTTGTAAAAGTCAGGCCGCAGAATCATTCCACTGGTGAGCATAATGCGGTCAGGATGATGCCCGCATTGGGCGGCTTGGGCCCCGGCCCGAGCACTGCCGCAGATAAACCATTGCTGCTGCCCTTTTTCGATCCAAAAGTGCGGTGGGTAATCGGCCAAGTCGGTCAGGATTGTGACGAAAGGAACTTCCGGGCAAGCTCGCTGAAGGCTTTGATAGAGTGCTCGATTGAAGTTCGGTACCAGAGACACCACCATGTCCGGACGCTGCTTTCTCCAGAACTCCGTGAGCAGGCGAACCTGTGAGGCGTGGTAGCACCGGATCACCCCATGCATCAATGGCAGCAGATAGCTGGAACCCAGCGTCCATCCCTTCGCCAGCACCAGATTGTAAATGTCCTGCAGACGTACGCCTGTTACCTTGCGGAAGATATCGAGTTCATCGAGAACCTCCTGCAAGTTGACCAGTTGGACATCCCAGTGATAGCCTCCAGTGGCGATCACGGATTGAAGCGCCATAGCGGCGCTGCGGTGCCCGCCACCTGCCTCAAAGTAAACGAAATCTAGCTTAGGCGTCGATTGCAAACTCTTATCCTACTGGCACGCTCTCAGCGTTGCTACTTGTGAGCGAAATGAGTGCTGGGCACCAGCCAAAGCACATTCATCAAGGATTCGCGCTTTTGTCACTCGCCTGCAATCGATGCACGCTTACAAATGAACCAGGAGAGTGAGAAATGATGCTCAATCTCGTGAAATTACCTGGTGAGGGACTACAATGATAACGGTCTCACACACCATGCTTCAGTTTATTGCCACCGGCGATCACAAGCTGATGCGCAAGGTAAATAAGTGGCCGGCGCCTAAGTGGATTCGACTTTGGGCGATCGCGGCGACGCGGGCAGGCGATGGTTGGCTCTGGTATCTCACCGGCCTGGCCGTTCTCCTGTTCGGGGGCGAAGCGCGTTTAGCGGCAGTAGCGGCGGCTGGTTCAGCTGCCATCGTCGGTATCGGCATTTTCGTTTCTTTGAAAAAGATCTCCGGTAGGAAGCGCCCCTGTCAGATCGAGCCGCACATCTGGGCAACGCTTCTGCCGCCAGACCAGTTTTCCTTTCCTTCGGGACACACGATCACGGCGTTTGCCGTCGCGATTGCAATTGGCCAGTTTTATCCCGTCTTTTACGTTCCTTTACTGTTTTGCGCACTCAGCATTGCCGCTTCGCGCATTCTGTTGGGGATGCACTTCCTGAGCGATGTCCTAGTGGGTGCAATCTTTGGAATCGGGTTGGGACTGGTAAGCCATTCGCTTTTCGCCTAGAAGTTTTGTTTGCTCCGCTATAGTGAGAGGGGCCGTGCTTCGTTACCAGACGCGGCCCTAATGGAGCCGGAAGCCTGACCGGGCGAACGACTGACATGCTACGGCACACCCTTCTCTATCTTTCCCAACAGAGCTGGCTTCGTCATTGGATGGAAAATTCTTCCATCTCCCGTAAACTGACATCCCGATTTATTGCGGGACCCACATTGAACGAAGGCATTCGCGTACTTCGTGAGCTCTACGCCGAACGGATCTGGGGGACGTTGGACTTCCTCGGAGAGCATGTGAAGTCGCTAGCGGAAGCGGCACAATCGAAAGAGTCCTATATGACTGCCCTGGCAGCCATCGAAGAAGCCGGGCTTCCGGCGACCGTATCGATCAAACTATCTCAATTCGGGCTGGACTTCTCCGAACAGGCGTGCTTTAACAACGTCGCCGCCCTGGTCGAGCGCGCTCAGGCCGCGGATAGTCGGGTTGAGATCGACATGGAATCAAGCGCGTACACGGACCGGACATTGAATGTGGTGGTCCGTCTGCAGGAACGGTTTCCCGGTCATCTTCGTGCCGTTATTCAGGCCTATCTTTTCCGAAGCGAAGCAGATATTCGCCTGTTGAACGAACGGCGAGTCCCCGTCCGCCTGTGCAAGGGAGCCTATCGTGAACCACCGACGCTAGCTTTTCCACAGAAGCCTGACGTGGACCGAAACTACCTGAAGTTGATGCGGTTACTGCTCCACGAAGGAACCTATCCGGCCATCGCCAGCCACGATGAGGCGATTGTCCGGGCGGCCAGAGAATACGTGAAGGCGGAAGGTATTACGCCCGAACGGTTTGAATTCCAAATGCTCTTTGGAATACGCCGCGACCTTCAGAGGGCGGTGGTGATGGACGGCTTTCGGCTGCGTTTATACGTTCCGTACGGAAATGCGTGGTATCCGTACTTTATGAGACGGTTGGCGGAGCGTCCCGCAAACGTCTTGTTCTTAGCAAAAAACGTGATTCGCGGCTGAACTCCGAACGGCCGGGGGAACTCGCCTCATTCGAAAGGTGTCTAATGAAGACATGAGGTACTGGCTGTACCTTGCAGCTAAACTTATCATTGCCGCGGCAGTAGTTCTGGGATTGGAAACCGGTGCTCGGAACTTGTTCCCGGCTTACGAACTCACGCCCTTCGGACCCATTACGAACTTGTTTCTGCACGACATGTTCTATACGTTCGTTGTTTTTGGCGTGTGGCTTGTCGGTGCGGGCCTGTTTTATCTGGTAATTTGGGACCAACGCCGGCGCTGCCGTACCTGTCTACGGCGGTTGATGATGCCCGTCAATTCTGGTTCCTGGGGAAATATGCTTCGTCTCGGCCGGCCGACGACGGAATATATCTGTCCCTTTGGACATGGAACGCTCCAGATAGATGAATTGCAGATTACGGGTAAGAACTCGCCCTACTGGCAGCCGCACGGCGATAATATCTGGAAAGAGCTGGAATCGTATCATCATCCTGCCGGTAAGTAACCGCCGCCGCTCTGCGCCGTCTCACAGAGTAAGATAAGAAGTCCCTAGGCCCTAGTTTTGCCCGTACGCATAAAACTTCCCGCGAGAGCTCCGAACGGAGGCTCCTTCATTCCCGTAAGCACGATCGCAAAAATCGTCGCCTTATCCGTAATTGCGGCGATCGTAATCGCAGTGGCGGTGGTTTGGACGACTTATGCAAAGTACTCCCGTTTAGCCGACCAAAAGCTGGCCGAAGGCCTGTTCCCCAAATCTTCACTCTTGTACGCCGCGCCCGAAGAGGTCGGCGTCGGTGACCCGGGCACACCCTTGCAGTTTGCGGCCCGCTTGCGGGAGAGCGGCTACGGCGAGGACGCCAGGAACAATCCAACTGGCTGGTATCACCTCCGGTCATCCGCGATCGAGGTTTTTCCTGGCCCGCAGTCGTACGGCGGATCCGAACCCGGAGTTATTCGCTTTCAGAAGGACAAAATCTCACAGATCATCGCGCTGAGCGACAACTCGGCTCGAACAGAGTACACGCTCGAACCGAAGTTGCTCAGCAGCCTCTTCGACAAAAACCGTGAGAAGCGCCGTTTGGTGAAGTTCAACGATATCCCCCCGGTGTTGGTTCATGCAGTGATTTCCGCCGAGGATAAGCGATTCTTCCAGCACTCCGGACTCGATCCGGTGCGAATCACCAAATCCGTTATCGATGATCTCCGGCGCGGTACGAAGTTTGAAGGCGCCTCCACTCTCACCCAGCAGCTTGCACGTATGTTGTGGCTGAACAATCGAAAGACCTTCGATCGCAAGTTCGACGAGATGATGATCACGATTCATCTGGAGCGCAAACTGACCAAGGAGCAGATCTTCGAGTATTACGCAAATGAAGTTCCGCTCGGGCGTCGCGGCTCGTTTGCCATTCGTGGATTCGGCGAAGCCTCGCAGGCCTTCTTTGGCAAGGATATTCGCAACCTGACTCTGGATGAAGCCGCCACGCTGGCTGGGCTTGTACAGGAGCCGAGTTTCCGGAATCCGGTCCGTTGGCCCCAGCGCGCGCAGCACCGGCGAAATGTGGTGCTAAAGATGATGCTCGACAACGGCTACATTTCGGAACGCCAATACGAGCAGGCCAAATCCGTGCCGCTGACCACTTCCAAAGGTACGGTGGAGACGGCCGACGCGCCTTACTTTATCGACATAGTGAATGAACGGCTGGGCAGCCAGTTCCAGGATCGCGATTTTCAGTCGTCAGGATCCAAGATCTACACAACGCTCGATCCGGATCTGCAGCGCGATGCGGCCGATGCCGTCGCTTTGGGCATGGAAGAAGTACGGCAGATCATCGCGAAACGGCACCGCAAAAGCAAGAGCAAGGCTCCGCTCGAAGATCCGCAGGTCGCGTTGATCTGTCTCGATCCGCATACGGGCGAGGTGAAAGCGCTGGTAGGTGGAACAAATTACACAGCTAGCCAATACGATCATGCCCTGGCGAAGAGACCGTCGGGCAGCGTCTTCAAACCATTTGTATATGCCACGGCGATCAACACAGGATTGGCGGCGCAGCCGAACCCGATTACCCCTTCGAGCATGTTTGAGGATCAGCCGCGTACCTTCATGTTCAACAACAAGCCTTACCAGCCAGCGGATTACCATCACGGCAATGCCGCCGATGCTCCTCCAGTGAGCGTAGGTGAGGCGCTTGCAAAGTCGCTCAATGTGCCAGCTGTCGAAGTAGCGGAGGCTGTGGGATACAAGAACGTGGCTGATCTGGCGCATGAAGCCGGCCTCGACGACGTACGCCCCACACCCGCAATGGCGCTTGGTGCTTACGACGTTACGCCGCTCGACATGGCGGGCGCTTATACGATTTTTGCCAACAACGGCGTAATGGTGCAGCCCCGGCTCTTGACGAAGGTGGTGGATGGATCGGGCACCGATGTCTGGACTTCGAAACCGGAAACGAAACAGGTTCTAGATCCGCGGGTGAATTTCATCATGGTGCACATGATGGAGCAGGTGCTCCGCTCCGGAACAGGCGCGGGGGTTCGCGCACGTGGGTTTACGCTTCCCGCCGCCGGTAAAACGGGAACATCGCACGATGCGTGGTTTGCCGGATTCACGTCGAAGCTGCTGACCATTGTCTGGGTAGGACTGGACGATTACCAGGACTTGAAAATGGAGGGCGCCCAGGCGGCGCTACCGGTCTGGACCGATTTCATGAAGCGAGCGCACAAGCACCGGGCGTATCGCGATGTAAGCGATTTTCAGATTCCCAATGGTGTGACCAGCGCTCTCGTCGACCCCGATAGCGGCGATCTGGCGACTACAGCGTGTCCGCAAACGGTCGCCCAATATTACTTGACCGGGACGCAGCCGGTTCAGTTCTGTCCCCTGCATCCGGGCGGCATCATGGAGGTAGCCGGATACCAGACGAACCCCAATGGCGTCCAGCAGCAGTTGCCGACGGCTCCCGCGATGAATACGCCCAGGCCGCCGAATGCGCCGGGAATGTCTCCACAGCAGCCGCAGCAGCAGGGCAACATGCCTTTGGCTCCAGGCCAAAATCCCGCGATGGCACAAACGCAGGAACAGCAGCAGGCGCAGCAACAGCCGGAAAAAAAGAAGGGCTTCTTTGGACGGCTAAAGGGGATCTTCCACTAAGGCGCCTCCCGCCGGCCAGCTTAGATGTGCAAAGAGCCCTTGCTATCGGGAGCTTTGTAGCGATTGTCCTTCTTCTCCCAGGGTTTGGGCTGGCGCGCCAGATCGCGGGCCTGGACGCGGTCGTACACGTGCAGACGGCTCGTTGTACCAAGCGACGTGTTGTAAAGATTCGTCAGGTTCAGCGCATCCTTCACGTCGTCTTCGAATTCGTGCAGAGCGTGAAGTTCATTTGCGGTGGCCGGATAGCGCTTGCCGTCGGGGGTTTGGAGGAACATCTGATAACCGGCGTTGAGGAGGACCGCTATTTCCGAACCGATGAGGATGCCGGCGCGCTCGATGCCGATCTGGCCCTTTTCTTCGTCCCCGATGACGGCGCCGACTCCGTGCTTGGACACGAGAATACGGCCATCCGAAGCGGGTGCGGTGGCAAATCCAGCTTTCTTCAATAGCTCGACACGGTCGTTGAAGGTGACGGTCTTTGGGCGCTCGCGGCGGAAGAACATGTACTTAGTATAGAAGGCGGTTCATCTCCCAGCCGTATCCCCGGTTGCAGATAATTCTTTACGTAATCCTCGATTGCTTCGCCCAGCGGCGTGATCCGCCGTGTGAAGCCCGTCTGATGCAGTTTAGCGACGTCTGCGCAAGTGAAGTATTGGTACTTTCCGCGCAGGCTGTCCGGCATATCGATGAAGTTGATCTGCGGCGGTAAACCGAGGGCCCGGAAAATCGATTCACCCAAATTGAGCCAGGTGTTTGCCACGCCGGAGCCGATGTTGTAGAGACCTCCGCCATCCACGCTTTCCGCCAGATGAACGGTGGCTGCCACGGCATCTTTGACGTACAGAAAGTCGCGCCGCTGGCCGCCGTCGGGAAACTCCGGACGGTAACTTTTGAAAAGAGACAATCGGCCCGTCTGCTTGATCTGGCCGAACGCTTTGTGAACGACGCTGCGCATGTCGCCCTTGTGATCCTCGTTGGGACCGAAGATATTGAAGTACTTCAGCCCGGTCAGGCGCGGCAAGATGCCCCTCCGTTCGGCGTAGCAGTCAAAGAGGTGCTTGGAATACCCGTACATATTCAGGGGCCGCAGCGTTTGAAGTGGCCGGGCTTCCGAGAGATCTGTTTCAAGCGCGCCATAGGTGGCGGCAGAGGACGCGTAAACGAAGCGGCGGCCGCCATCGAGCGCGAACTGGGCCAGCGATTTTGTGAATTCGAAGTTATTGCGAATCAGGTATGCGGCATCGGTTTCGGTGGTGGCAGAGCAAGCTCCCAGGTGAAAGACCGTTCGTACATTGTCGAAGTAGGCGGGAGTCTTCTCAAGTCGCCCTGCCAGATCGCCGCCTTCCATGTAGTCGGCAAAACGGAGTGGGACGAGATTCTTCCACTTTTCGTCCCGGCCAAGAAGGTCGGCGATCAGGATGTTGGTGAAACCTCGGCGGTTCAGTTCCCAAACCAGTGCGCTGCCAATGAAGCCAGCACCCCCGGTGACAAGAATCATTCCTTTAGAAAGATCGGTCATGTGCGATGAGGATGTGCGCTCACGATCAGGACAGGTACGGCAATCTGGTGCCGGACGCTGTTGATCGTGGTGCCAAAGATCAGGTCCTTGAGGCCGCGGTGCCCGTGCTGCGCCATGATGACGAGGTCCGGCTCGACTTCACGGACGGCCGCGACGATTTCTCGGCTCGGACTGTTGCCATGACGAACCAGCACATCCGCATGGACGTTCTGCTGTTCCAGTGAGGCGGCGATATTGTCAAAATAGTTCTGCCCTTCCGCCACCTCGGCATTGGAGGCGAGGGAGCCGAAGAGTTGACTGGCGACTCCCTCCTCAACGTGCAAAAGGATCAGGCGTGAATGGTTCGCGCGAGCGAGCGTGAGGGCGTTGGCCAATGCTTCACGGTCGGAATCGCTATGATCGAGCGTGACCAGAATCGTGGAATAATGCAAGGCCGGGATCACGGGAGCAGGTTCTTCCGGCCTGACGCGGACAGCAACCGGGAGGGCTTTCACAGGAACACGGTGCAAGCGCGGCCAGAGCACAATATAGCCCAACAGGGCAAGGAAGCCGGCGGAGGCCAACAGCGAAGCTCCCGCGACGAGGGAGCGGTACGGCCCGCTTCCTTCTACCCAGTCATGGACCTGGCTGATCACAAGCCAGCTATCGAGCACAAGAATCAGCGTGGCGCAGAGCCAGGAAATAACCTGGACCCATGCGGGATTGGCAAATTCGCCCATGCGCTTACGGTCTCCCGTGAAGTGAATCAGGGGGATCACGGCGAACGGCAGTTGCAGGTTTAGAATGACCTGGCTCAGGATGATCAGGCTGTAGCTGCCCTGATTGCCGGAAACGTAGATGGTGATCGCGGCGGGAATGATCGCAAGCGATCGCGTCAGCGCGCGGCGGAGCCACGGCTGCATCCGGAGGTGGAGAAAGCCCTCCATCACGATCTGCCCTGCCATCGTTCCGGTCAGGGTCGAAGACTGCCCGGAAGCGAGTAGCGCCGCTCCAAAAAGAAGGCTGGCCGCCGTGGTGCCAAGCAATGGCGCGAGGAGTTGATGGGCCTGTTGGATTTCCGTGACAATAATTCCGCGCTTGAAGAAAACGGTGGCCGCCAGAATCAGGATCGCGGCATTCACAAACAACGCCCCGTTGAGCGCAATCGTCGAATCGAGCAGGTTGAAACGGCAGGCGCTGCGCTTTTCTTCCGTTGTCTCGCCGATGCGGCGGGTTTGAACCAGCGCGGAATGGAGGTACAGATTATGCGGCATCACCGTTGCACCGATAATCCCGATCGCTACATAGAGACTGCTGCTGTTTAAGCGCGGGATAAGCCCGTTCAGCACTTCGTGGGCTTGCGGCTGGGCGAAGAAAATTTCGAACGCGAAACACCCGGCGATCGTGGCGATGAGCACCAGCACAAACGCTTCAATAACGCGGATGCCGAGACGGGTGAACCAGAGCACGAGAAGCGTATCGGCCGCGGTGACGAGCACCCCTGCCAGCAGCGGAACGCGAAACAGCAGATTGAGACCGATAGCGGCTCCGAGAACCTCGGCCAGGTCGCAGGCCGCAATCGCCAGTTCGCCAAGAATCCAAAGCGTGTAAGCGACGGCGCGGGGATACTCGTCCCGGCAGGCTTGGGCAAGGTCACGGCGGCTGATAATGCCGAGCCGCGAGCTGAGCGTTTGCAGCAGGATCGCCATCACATTGGACAGAACCAGGACCCAGAGCAGGTGATAGCCGAAACGCGCACCGCCTTCGAGATCCGTAGCCCAGTTGCCCGGGTCCATGTAGCCGACGCTGACGAGGTAGGCGGGACCAGCGAAGGCGAGAATACGTTTCCAAAGACTCGCATGGGCAGTGGTGACGCTGCCATGGACTTCGGGGAGCGAATATCCCGACGTGTCCACGGACCGGGGATTGAACATATGCGATCTAGTCCGAGTATCCCATTGGGCCCGTAGATCTTTATTATTCGTCCCGCAGAGATTGGGCCGGAAGGGGCCGCAATAAAGCCCGGCCACACCACTGAGGCTAGCTGTCGCGACGCCCAATCCAGAGCCTGAGTATCGGCGTCACACCCGGGCTCCCGATTTTCTTACGAGATTTTAAGGTTTGCCCCTAGCTTTTCAGGTGAAGCATTGGTAATCTACTTCCCATAACCAATATGAATGAATATATAAGCACAACAGACTAGCATTTTGGGTTTTGCTTAATTCATTGTCATTCAGGTGTTGGATTAACTATGTTCATTCCTAAACAGATTATCAACACAGTCGGACTCGTTTGTCTCTCGTCGCTCGCCAGCCTCACCGGAGGCACCCTGCTCGCGGCCACGGCCCAGCTTCCACAGGCGTACGTCGACACGAACATTGCAGACACCCCGGTCACCGGAAACAGTATTCCCGTGAATGCGGGCGATGACTTGCAAGCCGCTATCAACAAGGCAAACCCGGGTGATGAAGTCGTTCTCCAGGCAGGTGCAACATTCACCGGCAACTATTACTTGCCAAACAAGGGGGTCAACGGCGGGTGGATTACCATCCGCAGTTCGCAACTTGCCAATCTGCCGCCCCCCGGCACGCGAGTGAATCCTTCCATGGCGGCTGCTATGCCGAAAATCGTCGCCGCCGGAAGCGGCAACGCGTTCACCATCCAGGCACAAGCGAACCATTACCGGCTGATCGGACTCGAGATCACTGTGGCTCCGGGAACCTCCATGAGCTACGGGTTGATCATGTCGGGTGATCCGTCTGACACGAACGTAGCCGATCTACCGGACCACATTATCTTCGATCGGGATTACGTCCACGGGTCGGCGCTTTGTCACTGCAAGTTTGGAGCCCAGATGAATGGAACCAACTACGCGGTGGTTGATAGCTACTTCTCCGATTTCCACGCCGTGTGGCAGGACGCTTCCGCGATCTTCGCCTATATCACTCCCGGCCCTCTGAAGATCGTGAACAACGAACTGGAAGGATCGGCGGAGAACCTGATTTTCGGCGGCGCTTATGATGCCATCCCGGGCATCGTGCCTTCCGACATCGAAGTACGCAACAACCACTTCTACAAGCCGCTCAGCTGGAGAGACGGTATTGTTCCAGCACCAGGCGGACTCAATGGACAGCTCGTGGGCGGCGGCTCTTTGAGCGTCGGGACCACGTACTACTACGCGATTGTGGCTCTTGGAACAGGTGACACATACACCTCGCCGGGATCGGCTCAGAGCAGCAACTCCCAGGAGGTTTCGTTTACTCCGGCCAGTGGCCAGCAAAGCGTCGCACTGAGCTGGAACGGCGTCACCTATGGAGATGCTTCGGACACGAGAACCGCGGATGGCTATGTGGTGCTGCGAACGACGGATGCTCCGTCCTCCGGCCAGCGGAATTGGGTGTCGCTGGGGTCCGTATCGTCTCAAGGCGCCGGATCGAACCTTTCCTTTACCGACAACGGTGGCTCGGGCCAAGGATGGACTGGTGGCCCGACGCGTTGGGCCGTGAAAAATCTCCTGGAAGTCAAGAACGGCCAGCGGATTCTGGTGGATGGAAACGTTTTTGAAAACAACTGGGTAGGAGCGGACCAGAACGGCTGGGCGATTTTGCTGACGCCGCGTGTGGAGGCAGGGCCGAACGGGGAACTGATGACCCAAAACACCGTAAGAGACTTCACGTTTACAAACAACATCGTGAGGCATAGCGGCGCGGGCGTTCAGATCTTCTCGGAAGACGGGAACGCACCATCGTCCGTCATCTCCAGCTTGCAGACCACTGAACGGCTGAACTTTTCCAACAACTTGTTCGACGATATCAACGGTTCTACCTACGGCACCGGCGTCGGTACAGCGGGGACGTTTCTGGATTATGTACAGGCGTTTCCGCAGCTGCCCGGTATCACGGACGCGACGTTCGACCACAACACGCTCTTCTTCAATGGCTACGTGGCGCTTGTAGCATTGCAATCGCAGACCGGACCTGAGTTCGGAGGTTTCACATTCACCAACAATGTTCTTCCGAATAACCAGTATGGCGTCCAAATCAGCAACGGAAAAAGTGACGCAACAGCCATCCGGAGCCTGTTTACCACGTCCACCATTACCGGCAACGTTTGGGCGGGCGCGCCAGAAGCGAGCCAGCTACCGGGGAACTATTATCCGAGCACCCTCGCCGATATCGGATTTGCGAGCCTCAGCGGTACAAACGGCGGAAACTACTCTCTTTCGCTCCAAAGTCCTTTCGAAGGACTCGCGACGGATGGTACGAATCCCGGCGTAAACCTGGATACGTTGGGCCAGAAAACGGCCTCCGCTATCAGCGGAGTGTCGGCGCCGGCCGCTCCCGTGCCCAACGGGCAGTGAAATAGGTTCGCACTGCTCGTTTGGGGAGGCCGGAATGGGAGGACATTCCGGCCTCTTCTTTTTTACGAATGCGTGCTGCGGCGAATTCGGCGCCTGCTCGGTGGATTTGAGCTTTGGCCGGACTTCCTACCCCTCGGGCTTTAAGATCGTCTTCACGGTTTGAGCCACTTGTTGGATAACCACACTTCTTGTTCATCGCGATTGATTGTTTCCGGGTTGCCCGTAATCCAGGGGCTATCCGGAAAGGTGCTCGGGTACCCGTAATCGTTTGCCGAATAGAGCGAAGCTTCCTGTTCTCTCCAGCATCTGATAATGCATTTCTGATACCAAGAATTGATGGAGATCGAAATTAACGAACCTTCGCGCCCACCACTTGTTATTGAGGCTGGCATGCGCACTCGTGCGATTCACGGCGGTTGCCGTCTTGATGAACGACAGACTTATCGTCAGCCGATCATTGGAAGCCTCAACTGATTTCCAGAAGGCGGATGAACGGACACCTATCAATAGATTTCCTTCATCGGAGTTCCCACAACTACGATCCTCAGTTCGCAAAGAAGTATATCGACGAGGATGTAGGGTTCCCCAAGTCTGGGGAGCGACGAAGCCGGGTAATGTCATGAGGGGGTCATTCATTCAAGCTGGCCACATCGATTGGGCGGTGTTGTGTTCGGTCAACCGTGTCTCGAGCATCCTGATCTTCCGAAACTCATCCTCAGATCAGGTGGTCGAGATCGGTCGTGAAGCCGATATCAATAAGCTTCAAGTCGTAGGCGGCGATAAAATCGGCTACTCACGTGCGATTTCTCCAGCCGGACGCTAGTTCATCAAACGACATTATCAAGCGTATGGGGAGTAAAGCCGCCACCCATCGATCATCTCGGAATCGATGACGCATTCGTTGAGAAGGCTTCTATCGTCCATTACTTTTATCGCGATAAATGGATTGACTTGACGGGCGCGGATTAACGTGCCTGAGCGTGCATGGTGGGTACGGTGCAGTGCATACGTTTGTGTCCAGCTTGTCGGTAGCCTTGTTCGGGAGTGACTCGGAGACAAAAGTGGAGGCAAAGCGAGCCAGTAGAGGCCGAGTCACTTTCGAAAAGGAGACTAGAAGGAAGCCGCTGGCGGGGCGGGGCGCGTATGGAGGTTCAAACGTCGTTTGGTACT
>DATIMM010000205.1:0-59429 GCA_035475295.1 Bryobacteraceae bacterium | reverse complement strand
GGAGTGATGGGGTGATGTCTACGGGCTATAACGACCTGGTCCTTGACAAAACGCCGCGTAAAGACGAGTTCGACTATACGATCGACGGTTTCGCCGACAAAGTACAACAGGAACTGATCTCCGAATGGAAAGAAAAGCATCCCGAACCGAACGCGCAAACGGCACGGCCCAGTTCCGCGGAGACATTTAACTTCCAGGGAATCGATGCTCAGCTACAGCATCACAAGAACTTCTATAACTCGATCCGTGATGGCAGGCCGTCTGTTGAAGATGCGACCTTTGGGCTGCGAGCGGCAGGTCCGGCTCTTTTGACGAATGAAAGCTATTTTCAGAAGAAAGTCATGACGTGGAACCCTGAAACCATGGAACCTGGCGTGTGAGAAATCACAGCGCACTCCGCTTTAGATCCGCTGCCGTCAGTTCATACTGATCCTGCAGAGCCCTTCGTAGTTCCTGGTCTTCGACACGGTCCAGCACCAGCCGGATGCAGTTGAGAAGATGCCCCAGCACTTCGCGGTTGCTTTCGGCGGCTCTCCGGATAAATGAAAACGCCGCATTTGTCAGGTCCTTGTAGGTAGCTGGCTTCGTGACGACCCGCAGATTCCCGGCCGAATCGTAACGAAAGCTTGACCACATGCGGCGCTCCGTCATCATGACCATGGCTGCGGTCAGCCGGTCTATGCAGGAAATCGCCGTGAACGGATCGTTCACGCCCGGGGAAAGGGCCCGGACCGCGATCTGGGCGACCTGCAAAAGCGCATACTCGGGATCCTGCTCCGGCGTCCGCTCGATGCCGAAGTAAAAACACGCCTGAAGCGCCTTACGAAAGTCTCCGTCAGCGCAAGTACCTGGCGATAACGACGCCAAGGGCATACCGGCAACGACGAAATCACCCGGACGGCAACACACTTGAATAGTGCACTTGTTGCGCTCCGCTAAAGCTAACAGACCGCGATCATCCGTGTGGAGCAAATAGCCCCGCTGCGGGACTGGAATGGTTTCACCGTCTTGGGTCTGGGCCAATGCCGTAGGATTCTGCCTGGCGGAGCGCTCCTCCTCACGCAGTTTTCCGCGCGCGGGGAAGTTATCCTCGATCGTACATTCCAGGTCGCGGGAGACTGAATCGATGAGAGTGGAGACCTGAATGGAGGCAGCCGTGTGATGAATGAAGTAGATAAGAACAGCCAGGCTGAAGACGGCCAGGACCACTCCCAGCGTGACTGACAGGCCCGGCACATACCTCTGTTGCTCAGCGCCCCGGACGGTTCTCAGGACCAGCAGACAGTATAAGAAGGTCGATATGAAGGTACCGAGAACTATCTGGTTGCCCAGGTCTCGGCGGAAGGTCCGCAGCAGACGTGGACCAAATTGCGAAGAAGCCAGGGAGAGGGCCGCAATGGTAACAGAAAAGGTGGTGCCCGCCACCGTGATCACAGAACCTGCGATGGTGGACAGCACCGCACGAGCGCCCGTGGGACCACCCGAATAGATCCACCCGATTTTCCGTTCCAACGACGGCGAGACAACCTGGTCGATTTGAACCAATCCCAAAGCCAGAACGATGGAAACCAAAGCCATCAAGGAAGGGACGAACCAGTAACTGCTACGCAGGTTTTCCCAAAGCGTGAGTAGTCGGAGCCGCACGCTTCAATGTAGCCCAGGGCAGGAGTGCTCCCCGGACGACAGCTCGTCAGTGCCCTGCCGCTAGGGCCGCATTCAACGATCCCTGCCGGTAGCCTTCCAGATCAATCGTCACGTATAAAAATCCAAGCGGCTTGAAGATCGCCGTAAAGCGCTGAGCATTTTCTACGGTCAACGCCTTGGCCAATTCGTCCGGCGCGATTTCGATGCGAACTAACTCGCCATGGAAGCGAACGCGAAACTGCTTGAATCCGAGGGCGCGAATCGCCTCTTCTCCTTGCTCGATCGTTTGAATGGTTTTCACCGTTACTGCGGTGCCGTAGGGCACGCGCGAACTGAGGCAGGCAGCGGCGGGACGGTCCCAGGTGGAAAGCCCGGCACGCCGGGAAAGTTCACGAATCTCGGCCTTCGTTAGCCCGGCTTCCACCAGCGGGGCCTTTACCTGGTGAATCTTCGCGGCCCGCTGACCAGGCCGGTAGTCTCCCAGATCGTCCTTGTTCACGCCGTAGATGATGTGATCGTAGCCGCGCACTTTTGCGAATTCTTCCAATCGAACAAACAATTCGTCTTTGCAATGGAAGCAGCGGTCTTTATCGTTCTTTGCGTAATCGGGATTGTCGAATTCGTAGGTGTCGATGTACTCGTGGCGAAAGCCGCACTCCCGGGCGAATGCTTCGGCATCCCGTTTGTGCGAGGTGGGAATGGAAGGCGAATCGGCCGTAATCGCAATGGCTCCGCTGCCGAGGACACGATGTGCGGCCCAGGCAAGGTAAGCGGAGTCGGTGCCTCCGGAGTAAGCCACGATTACGCGGCGCAGATTCCGCAGAACGTCAAAGAGCGCCTGCTCTTTGGCATCTAATTGAGGTGCATCAAGGGAAAGAGTTGCGGCCTGCAGTGTAACCAGGGTGGCCATACTTGAAGTATAGCCACCCGGAGCATCCAGGAGCTTTCCCGGCGGCCTACTGTACGGGCAGCTCTCCGTTCGGTTCGCCGCCTTCTTTCGCTACGACCTCCGCGGGTTCAGGAATGCAGGAAGCTGCGGCGACCTGATCCGAATCCGCCAAGCGCACCAGGCGAACGCCTTGCGTTGACCGTCCGGCCTGCCGGATTTCGCTCGAATCGATCCGAATCATCTGGCCATCCTTCGTGATGATCATCAGGTCGGTTGTTTCACTTACGGAAAGCACCGCGACGACCTTCCCCACCTTCGGGGTCGTCTTCATGTTGATGACGCCCTTCCGGCCCCGGGAGGTCAGCCGGTAATCTTCCAGCAGAGTACGTTTGCCGTAGCCGTTCTGGGAAATGGACAGGATCAAGCCTGACTTCTCGACCACTTCCAGGCCGACCAGATAGTCACCCTTGTCCAGATCCATGGCGCGTACGCCTCGGGCTTGCCTTCCCATTGCCCGCACTTCGTCTTCGTTGAACCGAATCGCCATACCCTGATACGAACCGAGAAAGATGAAGTTATTGCCGCTTGTAATCGTGGCGCCCAGCAGTTCGTCGCCATCGTCTAGCGCAAGGGCGATAATGCCGCGCGAGAGCGGGTTATCAAACTCGGTCAGCTCGCACTTCTTGATTACGCCCTGACGCGTCACCATGACGATGAACTTGCCCGGAACGAACTCCTTCACGGGCAGGAAAGCCTTCACGGTTTCATCCGGTTGCAGACTGATCAGGCCCGAAACATGCTTGCCCTTGCCCGTCGTTCCCGCATCCGGTATCTCATAGATTTTCAGCCAGTACACGCGTCCCTTGTTCGTGAAGATCAGGAGATAGGCGTGGGTGGAGGCGACCACCAGATGCTCCACTACGTCTTCGGAGCGTGTGCCCATGCCGATTCGCCCCTTTCCGCCACGCGACTGGCGGCGGTAGGTGTCGACCGAAGTCCGCTTGAGATAGCCGCCACGCGAAACCGTGACAGCCACATCCTCCATCTGGACCAGATCTTCCAGGCGTATATCGCCCGGATCTTCGATAATCTGGGTCCGGCGCTCATCGCCGAAGTCCTTCTGCACGTCCTTCAGCTCTTTCACGATCACCGACTTCAGGACCTTTTCAGAACCCAAAATTTCGACGTATCCGGCGATCAGGCGCTGAATTTCGGCGAGTTCATCGAGAATCTTCTGCTGCTCCATGCCGGTGAGGCGTTGCAACTGCAGTTCGATGATGGCTTGCGCCTGGCGCTCTGTAAATTCGAACCGTGCGACCAGGCCTTCGCGGGCTTCGCGCGGGTTGCCGGCGGCGCGTATCAGGGCAATCACGGCATCGAGATTGTCCAGCGCTTTCTGGAATCCGAGCAGCAGATGCTCCCGGTCCCGCGCCTTCCGCAGCAGGTAATCCGTGCGGCGGCGCACCACGTCGGCACGATGCTCGAGGAATCGCTTGATGACATCGATGATCCCCAGTTCGCGCGGTTGCCCGTTCACGATGGAGAGCATAATTACGCCGAAGTTGACCTGCATCTGCGTCTGCTTGTACAGGTTGTTCAACACCACTTCGGCATTCTCGCCGCGCTTCAGCGGGAAGACGATGCGCATGCCCTGCCGGTCGCTTTCGTCGCGCGGCTCGTTCATGCCTTCCAGCTTCTTTTCGGAGATCAACGAAGCAACGTGTTCAATCAGCCGGGCTTTGTTGACCTGGAAGGGAAGCTCCGTGACGATGATGGCCTCGCTATCGCGTCCGTACTTTTCCGTGCTGGCCTTAGCGCGCAGACGTACACTGCCCCGGCCTTTCAGATAGTAGTCCAGAATGCCCTGGCGCCCCAGAATGAAACCGCCGGTCGGGAAGTCCGGGCCGGGCATCATTTCGAGAATCTTCGAAAGAGGCGTATGGGAATCTTCGATCAGGGCAATACTGGCATTGATCACTTCCTTCAGGTTGTGCGGCGGAATGTTGGTTGCCATTCCGACCGCGATACCCGAGGAACCATTAATCAAGAGATTCGGAACGCGGGTGGGCAGCACCTCCGGTTCCACTTCGCTGTCGTCGTAGTTCGGGCGGAAGTCGACCGTTTCCTTGTCGATGTCTTCGAGAAGGGTGGCGGCGATCTTCGACAGACGGGCTTCCGTGTACCGCATGGCCGCGGGAGGATCGCCATCGACGGATCCGAAATTCCCCTGCCCGTCGACCAGGGGATAGCGCATGGAAAAGGACTGCGCCATACGCACCAGCGCGTCGTAAACAGGAACGTCGCCGTGCGGATGGAATTTACCGAGAACTTCGCCCACAATCTTGGCGCATTTACGCGTGGGACGGTTGTAGTGAAGACCCAGCTCATGCAGGCCGTACAGGATGCGCCGGTGCACTGGCTTCAAGCCATCGCGAACATCCGGCAAAGCGCGGCCCACGATCACGCTCATGGCGTAATCCAGGTACGAGCGCTTCATCTCGTCTTCAATATTGATGGGAATTAAATTCTTGTTGTCGCCCGGTGGAAACAGCGTAGTGCTGCTGCCCGGCGGATCTTGATCGGCCAAAAAACACTCCTACAACGCCGGCGAGCCTGGGCCCGCCAAGGCGGACGAATCGGCTTGCCTAAAAGGTTGGTATATCTATATTTTACTCCTATTCGGCGGTATTTGTCCGCATTTCTACGCGGGGGTCGGCTACACTCAAGAAAGTCCCCCGATGCTATCGATTGTCATCCCCATTCATAATGAGGAGCCGGCGATTCTGCCCCTTTACGACCGTCTCACCACGGTTCTGGAGCGGATTCGCCGGCCCTACGAAATCATCTTTATTGATGATGCGTCGACCGACCGCAGCTTCGACCTTCTGGCGAACCTGGTGGAAACCGATGGGCACCTGCGGGTTCTCCGCCTGCGCCGAAACTTCGGCCAGACCGCGGCGCTGGCGGCGGGCTTCGACGAAGCACAAGGCGAAGTGATCATCTCGCTCGATGGAGATCTGCAACATGACCCCGACGACATTCCTTTGTTGCTCGAAAAAATAGACGAGGGCTACGACATCGCCAGCGGCTGGCGCAAGAACCGTGTCGACAATGCAGTAACCCGCAAAATTCCGTCGCGCATTGCCAACTGGCTGATGAAGCGCGCCTCGGGTGTGGAACTCCATGACTTCGGTACGACTTTCAAGGCGTACCGCGCCGAAGTGCTGAAGGACATCAATCTATACGGGGAGCTGCACCGGTTTATCCCGGCGCTCGCCAGCTTTTACGGCGCGCGCATCGTGGAAGTGCCCATCAAAAATATTGAACGTCCGAACGGCGCGTCGCACTACGGGCTCAGCCGGACCTTCCGCGTCTTCTTCGATATTCTGACCATAAAGTTCTTATTGCGCTATCTCACGCGCCCGATGCACTTCTTCGGGAAATGGGGTTTAGCGGGCATTGTGCTCGGTAGCGTGGTGCTTCTCTTCATGCTGCTGGAAAAGATCTCAGGGCACGACATTATCGCCGAGCACGGCCCCATGCTGATTGCGGGCGCAATGCTTTGGTTTGCCGGCCTGATGCTCTTTAGTACCGGCCTTATCGGCGAGGTTTTGATGAGAACTTATTTTGAAAGCCAGGGCCGGCGTATTTACGCGATCCGTGAGACGCGTACAAGGCGGGAACAGGTGGTAGATGGCGCTCGTTAGCTCCTACAACGGGTTTATCTTCGATTACGGCGGCGTATTGGTGAGCCACCAGACAGAAGCCGATCAAAGAAAAATGGCCGGCATTGCGGGAATTCCCCAACCTGTCTTTACCGAGGCGTATTGGGCCGAGCGTGTCGACTACGACCGCGATGCCATCAGCGGGTCCGAATACTGGCAGAAAGTAGCGCAACGGGGCAACAAAACGCTTTCGCAACAGGCCATTGACGATCTGATCGAGTGCGACAATGTTTCCTGGATGCAGTTCGACGACGCGATGTGGGACTGGATCGGACAGCTCCGCGCCGCCGGCAAACGCGTAGCCATCCTGTCGAATATGCCCCGCGACCTGGGCGAGGCCCTAAAGACCCGAACTGACAAGCTGAACGAATTCGATCACGTGACGCTTTCTTATGAGGTGCGGGCCGCTAAACCCGACGCCGTCATCTACGAACACTGTTTAAGCGGGCTGGATGTGCCGCCCGGCCAGGCTCTGTTTTTTGACGATCGCGTGGAGAACGTACAGGGCGCCGAAGTACTAGGCATACGCGCCATTCAATTCACCACCCGCGATGAAGTCCTCCTACGCGTTCGCGAGTAATATAGCCCAGCTGACACTTCGGCGCTACACTTACGTTACGAAAGGCTCACCGATGCGCCTCAGACTCTGTCTGTTCATTCTTTCGGCTTCCCTGAGTACGGCCTTGCCTGTGGTCGGCGCAGTCGTTCAACCGCTTGTAAAGGACGCCGTAACGGATCTGTATCGTCCGCTGGCTTTCGATCAGCAACGTTTGAGCGGGTTGTTAGCAAACCGGATGCGCGCGAACGTGGAAGGCTACCTGGAACACGCCGTTGATCACGATGTGGACCAGCAAAATGTGGGCGAGTATCTGGACGCTGCCGCCAATACGTTTGATTACACGCACGACCGGAATCTTGGGGCGGCTATGGAAAAAGCGGTGAAGATTGCTTTGCGGAGGCCTTCCGGAGACATTGTTGAATCCAGATCGCATTTGCTCGGTTTGCTTTCCTATTACCGGGTGACCGCGAACGAGGCAGCTTTTGCGGAGTCCAAAAAGCTAGGGGATGCAGTTCTGGATTCGCCCGCGGACACCCGCATGCTGGAACCCATGATCTTCCTGTACAAGTTCACGGGAGACCGGCGGTACCTCGAATACTGCGGGAAGTTGGTTGATTCCGCATCGGCAGCCGGGATGGAAAGTGCGCCGGATCCGACGAACATTTCCAGGGAACTGTCACGCCTGCTGGGGCTGGCGGAGTTTTACCGGATTACCGGAGATAACGACTATCTGAAGACAATTACTGGGACATGGCGGCAGATCCACGACAGCCGTCTTACCGCAACCGGGACCCTCACCGGCCCCGCGGGGCGGGCAGAAACAGAATGCGTGACGCTTGCCTGGATGCAGTTAACTTTGGAGCTGTTCCGGTTGACGGGGCAGCCTCAATACGGCGATGAATTGGAACAGACGACCTACAATCAGCTCCTCGCCGGACAGGATGGCCGGACCGGGACGATCTTCACTGCGGTTCCGCTGAACGGCGCCAAAGAAGCGAAGCCCATTGACGACTGCAGAAACAGCGTGGCTCGCGGTGTTTCCATGATTCCCGCGCTGATCTGGGGCCGCTATGGCCGCGGGCTCGCCGTCAATTTTTACTCCGCCGGCAGTGTCACCGTCATGCTGCGCCACAGCCCCGACATGCGTCTTTCTCACCGCACGGTTCCCCGGCTTTACCGTGGAAACGTGCGACTCTACGAAGAAGCAAATTTTCCCGAGAGCGGCGACGTGCTGCTGCACGTGGAACCCGATTATGCGTTCCGCTTCCCGGTTCGTTTCCGCGTGCCGTCGTGGACAGATAGCTTCGCCGTCAGCATTGGAGGAACAAACGTCACTGGAAAGCCAGGCCAGTACGTGGTTCTAAACCGGAAGTGGAAGCGCGGAGATACCGTGAAAATCACGATGAGTCTACCTTTGAAGCTGGTGAACGCCACTCCGTCGGATACACCAACGATGGCCCTGAAGCGAGGCCCGCAGATCCTTTCCCTCCCCAAAGTTCTGAATTCGGAGGTTGAAGATCTCTCCGCCATCACGCTCCCGGCACCCCAGACTGCGTCGCCACTGAAGATCGTAAACTATCCAACACCCCTGCCGGCCGGCTGGTCTGGCGATCAGGCGTATCAAATAGAAGGCCTTTTGCAGAAGCCGCTGGTACTGGTTCCTTTTGCCGATGCACGGGATTACCGAACGTCGTTTCCTGTAAGACCTTAGATTGTCCGGTCCCGGCGGACCCCTACGGCTCCGGACGGGACTGGTCCCAATAGCTTTCGAAGAGCCGCGACATTGCCTCCGCGAATCCCGCATGTTCAAAAATAACGGACAGCCACGACGGACTGCTCCGCACAGGATCCAGCAAAGCAAGCAAGCCGCGGCGGCCGTCGAATAGGGCCAGTTTCACAGGCAGGTGATTGAAGAAGCGAACAGCGACCCCGTGTTCCCGGTACTCCCTCAAACGGTCTTTGTCGGCCGCGCTCAAGGGAGAGGCTTGCACAACCAGACGACAGGCGATACCGCGCGCCGCGACGTCGTTAAGACAGGGACCATTCAGCGGATCCGGTTCCAACGGAGGGTGGCAAAAGCCCGCGTACTCGCGTGACGTTTCCTTCAGCATTCGCCGGTAATGAACCGCGATCTGCGCCGCGTCGTTGACCAGCGAAAGAAAATCGAGCGTCCCTTCCCCGCCCTGACCTTCTTGAAACGTCTGGCGCAAGTCCTGAATCAGGGGGTAGGCCAGCCGCTCCTGTTCAATCATCTGGTGCTGCAGCAGTTTGCTCCGTCGCGCCAGGAAGCTCGGGATGGCCAGGCTGGGATCGACGGCGGAAAAGAGCTTCGTTTTATCTTGCACGACGTGCGCAAATCCCTTTTCCACCAGGCTGTCCAGCACTTCGTAAACCTTTTGACGGGGTACATGCGCGCGACCCGCCAGCTCTAACGCCTTGAAGCGGGAATGGCCCATCAATACAAGATAGGAGCGGGCCTCATAAGCGTTGAGTCCCACCTGCTGCAACTTACGCCAGTTCAATTGATTATCAACGGACAAAGATTCCTGGCCTCTCACGACCCCGAGAAGATATCACAACCAGTTTCGAAGCGGGTGTCGGGCTGGCGGATTCGCCTCTCAAAATACACTGCTAGACTTGTGGCTGAATCTAATCAGCGAGTCTTATTCATGCCTCACTCCGACTTGCCTAGGACACTTGGGGCCCTGCGCTCCAGCCCTCACGCCGCCCAAATAGAGCCCGGACGGACTCTGAAAGAAGAATTGAGGTCGAACCTCATTTCGAAACTGGAACGCAACGAACCTTTGTTTCCGGGAGTTCTAGGATACGAAGATACCGTGGTGCCGCAGGTGGTAAACGCTGTTTTATCGCGGCACAACTTCATTCTGCTGGGGTTGCGTGGTCAGGCAAAGACGCGCATCGCACGCATGCTGACGCGCCTCCTCGATCCTCAAACGCCCTACATCGCCGGCTGCGAAATTCGCGATCATCCGTTTCAACCGATCTGCAAACAGTGCCGCAGCAAAGTGGCCGAACTGGGAGACGATACGCCGATCGCCTGGATCAAGGCTGAGGACCGATACGTCGAAAAGCTCGCCACGCCCGATGTCACCATCGCGGACATGATCGGCGATATCGACCCCATCAAGGCAGCGCGCAGCGGCCAGGACATCTCCAATGAACTGACGATTCACTACGGCCTTTTGCCGCGCGCCAATCGTGGTTTGTTCGTCGTGAACGAGTTGCCCGATCTGGCCGGCAAGGTGCAGGTGGGATTGTTTAACATCATGCAGGAAGGCGACGTGCAGATCAAGGGCTATCCTGTGCGGCTGCCGTTGGACCTGATGCTGGTGTTCACCGCCAATCCCGAAGACTACACGGCCCGCGGAAAGATCATCACACCTTTGAAGGATCGCATCGGGAGCGAGATCCGCACGCACTATCCGCTCACACTGGAACACGGTCTTTCCATCACGAAGCAGGAGGCATGGACGCGACGCGATTCGCCTATAGAGCTAGAAGTGCCGCCCTATATTCAGGAGATAGTTGAGCAAATCGCTTTCCTCGCGCGCGACGACAAGCGTGTCGATAAGCGTTCCGGCGTTTCCCAGCGCCTGCCTATCTCGGTGCTGGAGAGTGTAGTCTCGAATGCCGAGCGGCGCGCGTTGCGCACGAAAGAAACGACGGCTGTCCCGCGCGTGCTCGATATCTATGCGGCGCTTCCCTCGATAACGGGAAAGCTGGAGCTCGAGTACGAAGGAGAACTGAAAGGCGGCGACGCGATCGGGCGGGAACTGATTCGCAACGCGGTCGGGAAGGTGTACAGCTCGTACCTGGATGGAACCAATGTTCGCCAGGTGATTCAGTGGTTCGAAATCGGAGGTTCGCTGCGCCTCGATGAGTCGATCCCGGCAAGTGCAATGGTCCAACAACTGGGGCGCATACAGGATCTGCTGGAGCTGACCGGGAAACTTGGGCTCGGAGTCAGCGAGAGCGACGCGATGCGCGCCTCGGCTGCGGAATTCATCCTGGAGGGGCTATACGCCCACAAGCGCATCAGCCGCAATGAAGAACTGGCTTTCGTGGCGGGCGAACGCTCCTCGCGCGAAGATCGCCTGCGGGACGAGTTGGAAGACTTCGGGCAGCGTCGCGGATTTGAAGGCAGGCGCGGGGGCGGCGGCGGTCGCCGGAATCTGAACTAAAGGCAACTTTCCATGAAGTGGATCTCGTACTCCAAGTTCTCGGAAGAAGATCTCGGTATCGAAACCGAAGACCTTGTCCGTGCCTTGGCGGATTACTTTCTTCAAAGCGGGTTCAACGACCCTTATCTTCAGTTCTCTGAGCTGAACCAGCAAACGATGGAGGACCTGAAACGGGCTATCGAACAGGCCTTGGCGAGCGGAGAGTTGTTCGATCCCGAACAGGCCGAACAGATGCGCCAGCGCCTGAACGGGATGACCGAAGCGCAGCGGGAAAACCTCATACAAAAATTGATGGAGAAGCTGGAGCAGGGCGGATACATCAATACCGATGGCCCTCCGCCCGACTCGCCTTCCGGAACCGGCTCTAAAGACGGGCCGGAGCGGGAAGCCCAGTTCCAGGTCACCGACAAGGCCATCGACTTCTTAGGCTTTAAGACTCTCAAGGATCTGCTTGGCTCCTTGGGAAAGTCCAGCTTCGGAGCGCACGAGACTCGGGATCTGGCAACGGGAATCGACGCCAGCGGCGGGGCTAAGAACTATGAGTTCGGCGATACGCTGAACCTGGACGTGAGTGCTACGCTGTTCTCCGCTATGCAGCGGGAAGGCGTGAAGCTGCCGCTCAATCTGGAGTACTCCGACCTTTATATCCACCAATCCGAATACCAGAGTTCTTGCGCTACAGTGCTGCTGCTCGATTGCAGCCACAGCATGATTCTGTATGGCGAGGATCGCTTTACGCCTGCGAAAAAGGTGGCCCTGGCGCTCTCGCACCTGATTCGCACGCAGTATCCGGGAGACTCGCTGCGATGCGTCCTGTTCCACGATTCGGCCGAGGAGCTGCGTATCTCCGAGTTGGCGCGCGTCCAGGTGGGGCCTTACTACACGAACACCCGCGATGGCTTGATCCTGGCCCAGCGCCTGCTGGCTCAGGAGCGGAAAGACATGAAGCAGATCGTCATGATCACAGACGGTAAGCCTTCCGCCCTGACACTGGAGGACGGACGCATTTACAAAAATGCATTCGGGCTGGACCCGCTGGTTATCAGTCAGACGTTGGAAGAAGTCGGGCGATGCAAGAAACAAGGCATAATGATTAACACATTCATGCTGGCCAGCGACTATGGATTAATTCAATTTATCCAGAAAGTTACTCAGATGTGCCGTGGAAAGGCCTACTTTACCACTCCTTACACGTTGGGCAATTACTTACTAATGGATTACATGAATCGTAAAACGAGAACGATTCACTAATAAAGGAGAATCTTCGCGATTCTCCTTTATTGTGCCTCCAACCTCTTTAAAATCCGATGGCAAGCAACGCATCGCCCTGATCTAAATTCGTACGGAAGCCATAGGCGTTGAAGGATTGATTCGCCCAACGCGTATACCGCACCTGTGGTGAAAATTCGAACGGTCCCTTTTTGAACGTGATCCCCAAACCGGCCACACCGCCGAAGCTGTTTCTGTTGACGAGTTCCGGAGCATTGTTGGTCGCTACCGGCCCGCTCCCATAAGGATTGGAGTACCGGGTGATGCTGGATATATGCCGGTACGAAGCTCCGACTAGTGCAAAGGGACGGTAATGTCCTAGTGAAAAGTTGAATTTAAACATACCGGGCACTTCCCACTGCACTGCGGTTGTAGGATGATACGCCAGGTTTAAACCGGTTCCCGTTGAGTTATCAAATCCGAGCCGCTTTGCCAGCCCGTCCACTTCAAATCTCAGGTTGTGCCAAGGCAGCCGGAACTCTCCCCCCACGCCCACTTCCCAACGCGGCGTATGCGTACTGTACGAGGATCCCGGGAATTGCTGGCTTGAAACGAAACTGCCAGTGTTGTTCGCACTGAAAGAGTCGGTGAGTTGGGTGCCTCCTATCACGGTCAAAGTCACCGGCAGATGCCCTTCTCCTACGTCTTGCGCCTGAAGCGCCATCGTCCCTAATAAAGCTATTCCTAATACACTAATTTTTTTCATGTACTCCCACCCAATTACTACTGCAGTTATGAAATCAAGAATCCATTTCTGGATAGTTCCAAATTGTGGATATTCTTAATTCCTTAATCAATTACTCTCTCTTGCTGATGAGTAATAAATGGGCATCGTTTCGGCTGAATCGGGATTTTTATATATTAGGAAAAAATTCGCACCAAGAACGAAACGTATGTACTTTGATGAAAGGCTGTAGCTTCTTTGTAAGGGAACTTATAGCTGTGAGCGCACAGACTGTACGCTACAAACTTCGATCGTGAGTCTGGACTTATAAACCCGTTACGGCGCTTACCTGGGCGAGCATATAGACGACGGGCAAGGCAAAAAGGCTGCTATCCACGCGGTCCAGCATTCCACCGTGTCCCGGCAAAAGGTTGCCGCTGTCTTTAACGCCCGCGCCGCGCTTCATAGCCGATTCGGCTAAGTCTCCGAATTGGCCCGCTATATTCGCAACCACCGCAATGAGCACCACAGTCCAAAGCCGGACCGAAGGCATGAAGTATCCCATGTAAATCACGCCAAATATAACGGAGCCAGCCACTGAGCCTGCCGCCCCTTCCCAACTCTTCTTGGGGCTTACTACGGGTGCCAGCCTGTGTTTGCCAAAGCTCCTGCCGACATAGTATGCGGCGGAATCGCCGGCCCAGTTAGATGCCAGCGCGAGTAACAGCCAGTGAACGCTCATCTGCCGCAGCAGAACGGCAAAGTGCCACGGAGCAAACGCATACAGGGCGCCTAGAAATACGCAAGCAACGTGAGGCAGTACGTCTCGCAGGTCAGCATACCGGAGCGCGGCAGCCAATGCCAGTATCATCACCAGGCTCAGTCCAGGAAGAACCACACCAGGGCTGAACAGGATCAGCAGTCCCGCCAACACGCCCCATATCCCGGGCCGCTGAATCCCATGCCCGGCGACGAGGCCTGAGTATTCGAAATAGCAGGTGATGCCCAGGTAGGTGGCTGCCGTCAGAAACAGCCAGGAAGGTCCCCAGAATATAAGGTAAACGGCAACCGCAAGCAACGCGATCGCGGTGACAATCCGCTTCATGAACTAGCCGGCGCTTTCCACATTCCGCCGGTTCAGCCCAGCGGCATCTCGAACTCTTCCAATAGCAATGAAGATTCCTCGATGGACGGTGGCACGGCGGTACGGGTCAGTCCACCGAAGCGGCGGTCCCGGCTCTGATAGTCAAAAACAGCTTCCAGCAATTCAGTGCGGGTGAAGTCGGGCCAGAGCGTGTCGGTTACGTAAAGCTCCGAATAGGCAATCTGCCACAGGAGAAAATTGCTGATGCGCATTTCACCCGACGTGCGTATCAACAGATCTGGATCTTTTAAGCCTGCTGTATAAAGGTGGGCCGAAATCGACTCTTCAGTGAATTCCAGCGAATCCAGATTTCCTTCCAGCCTCGCGTTGTCGATCATCGAGTTCACGGCATCGACAAGCTCCGTACGGCCGCCGTAGTTGATGGCCAGATTCAATCGCATCCCCCGGTTGTGCGCCGTCTTCTCCATCGCCAGCTGCAGTTCCTGCTGAACCGAGGCCGATAACGACTCCAGCCGTCCGATGGCGACCAACTGCACATCGTTCTTCATCAACCGCGGCAGTTCCCGCCGCAGATAAAAACGCAACAACTTCCAGAGCCCTTCTACTTCATGACGAGGGCGCTTCCAGTTCTCAACGGAAAAAGCGTATAGCGTCAGTGCCTCAAGTCCCAATTGAGCACACGTTTCAACCACGGTGCGAACAGGATCGACTCCTGCCCGGTGCCCCATGATCCGGGGAGAATTTCGTTGCTTTGCCCAACGCCCGTTGCCGTCCATAATGATGGCGATATGGGCGGGGATTCGTTTGGGATCTAGCTGCGCCGCAATGCGCCAATCGCGCTCACCAGGGGAAAGCGCCTGAAGCAATTCCTTCATAACAAAGCTCAATCGTACACTAAAGGATAGCCAACCCGCCCGACAAGTCCTGTGCAGAATCAGGATTTGCCGACGAGCGGTAGAACAGCTCCTCCCAGGCAAAGAAAGCTTCCAAATGGAAGCCAGTAAGTGGAAGCGTCCTTCCGTGCAATCAGGATGTACGCTAATCCAATTATCGACCCTGCGATCGAGCCAATCAGCAGTGCGGCGACGCCATCCCTAACGCCGAGAAAAGCACCGAGAAGCAGCATCAGTTTAAGGTCCCCGAGCCCAATCCCCTCGCGCCCGCGAATTTTGGCGTACGTCCAACCCACCAGAAACATGGGCACGCTCAAGATACATGCGGCCAATAGAGCATTGAAGAAGGAGCACCAAATCGGAGGCAAAGAGGGCCACAGCCAAGGCACGAACTCTCCGGGAACGCTCACGAAAAAGGAGAGCGCCAGGCCCGCTACCGTGCCACCGAGTGTTAGCTCGTCCGGCAGAATTCTTTCCTCAAGATCGGTCCAGAAAAGAACGATCATGATGGACTCGAATATCGCCCACTTCGCTGCGGCAAGGGTCCAGCCGTATTTCGCTACGGTTATAGCAAACAGAACGGCCGTCGTGATCTCCGCTATCGGATAGCGCAAACCGATGGAGCATCCACAACCCCGGCAACGTCCTCCTAACACGAGATAGCTCAGGACGGGCACGTTGTCGTACCAGATAATTCCGGCTCCGCACTCGGGACAAAACGACCGGGGAATCACCACCGATAAATCGCGCGGTATCCGGTAAATACAGACGTTCAGAAAGCTGCCGACCAACAGTCCCAATACCGCGGCGGCTGCGATCAAAAACGCGTGGAGATCAGTCTGTTCCAAGCGCTCTCCGGTACGAATCCAACGTTCCTTGCAGAAGATGTTCGCGGGTAAAACACTCTCGAATGCGAGCTCTTCCCGCCGCAATGAGGCGCTGTGCCAAGCCCGTCTCCACGGCAATGCGGCGCATCGCGTTTGCGATCTTCCGCTCCTCATTCTCCACAAAAATACCGGAGACGTTATCGGTGAAGATCTCGATCAGTCCGCCCACAAAGCTGGCGATCACAGGTACTCCCATTTCCATCGCGAGGAGTGCCGCCGAACCCAATCCTTCCGACCGCGTGATGTAGACGAACATAGACGCTTGGCGAAGGTCCTTTAGAAGATCTTCGGAAAACACGACGGGAATACCTGCCGAGAGCGCCGCACTCCGCACAAGGTCTCTTCCTTTCAGTGGATCGTCCAGGGCCAGCGCCACGGCCGGGAAAGAGGCGCTCCAACTGCAGCGTGCTCCTGAACTCGCCAGGCTGATCGTATCCACGCCATCATAGACAACGTCGATTTTTTGGCGGCGTATGCCTGCGGCCTCCAGTTCTCTTGCCACAAAATGGGAGACCGCCAGAAATCTGGAAGCCCGCTGATACTTCCATGCGGAAACCACAGACCGCTTCACTGGAAAGGCGACCCGCCGCGAGACGACCAGCTTCGGCCGTGCGGCGATCGCGGCCATCGTATGTGCCCGTGCGTCATGCGCATGGACAAGATCCACTCGTCGTGAATGCAGCCATATCTGCTTGATCTCGGCCGGATGAACGTCAAAGCCCTGGGAAGCGGCAGACGTTGCGAGGGGCCCTCCCTCGCGCGCGAGCAAAACGGACTGATGCCCCGCGTCCCTCAATGCGTTCAGCAATAGTAGTACCTGGTACTGGCCGCCACGCATTTCCGGGCCGGTGTCGATTTGCAGAATACGCAATTAAACTTTTCGCCCCGGGCTCATGTGCCGAGCCTTCGAGTACTTCACAAAATTGTAGAACGCAGCCATGTAGGCGATGGCCAGTCCTTCCGGTCCGTCCATAAATCCCAATTTCAGCACATAGGTCCTGAAAAACGTCCAGGTGGGATTCAGCAGCAAAGTTCCAAGGTTCACGTTCTCATCGCGCGAGACAATCTCCTGCGCGGCAAGGGTCGTGTAACGGTCGATCGAGCGCAAATGCTCGGACAGAGAATCACACGTAAAGTGCAGCAGATTCGACTTCAAATGTCCTACGCGGCCCTCTACACGCACCGTTTCGTGAACAAAGTCGCCGACCCACTTTGCCTTACGCCGGTCAAACAACCTCACTTTACGGTCGGGATACCACCCGCTGTGCAGAATCCAGCGCCCCAGATATTGGGCCAGACGCGGCATGGTGTACCCGTCGAACTGCGGACCATTTTTCTTGATCTGCCAAATCTCGGCTTCGAGCGCTTCGCTGAGGCTTTCGTCCGCGTCGAGCGAGAGTACCCAGTCGTGCTGGACCAGACTGGCCGCTATATTCTTCTGGGCCGCGTAGCCGTGCCATGAAGCTTCCACTACTCGCGCGCCCAACTTCGTGGCGACTTCCACGGTGCGATCGTTCGATCCGCTATCCAGAACAAGGATTTCGTCGCAGCACCGCAGGCCTTCGATTACCCGCGCAATGTTCCGCTCCTCGTTGTACGTGATAATTGCCGCCGAGATGGAGATCCGCATGCCGTTAACGGATACGCACCTCAACCGGCGCCAACAGGATGGAGAGCAGGAAAATGGCGGGCGTCACGATGCTCAGCAGGCGGCGGCGGTTGTCTACAGGAGTCTGGTCGTAAACCAGCGGGTGCCTTCGGCCAAAAAGGAACAGCAATACCGCCAGCAGCCACCAGGGCCGGTAAATAAAACCTACACCAACCAGCACAAGAACGAGCACATTGGAGGAGATCCGATGCCACCGGTCGCCAAGAACGGAGTACAAGATATGGCCCCCGTCCAGTTGCCCGACCGGAAGCAGGTTCGTCGCGGTAGCTACCAGTCCGGCCCAGGCGGCCACCGCCATCGGGTGGAGTGAAATGTCCGCCGCAGGCACTCCCGGGAATTGTAGTGCCTCCGCTAACCGCAACAGCAGTGGGGTTCCGAAAACCATGTCGCCGTGCACGCCAATGCCGGGAATCTCGCGCGACCAGTGTATGCCAATGATCAGGAACGGGATCAAGACAAAGAACCCGGCGATCGGCCCGGAAGCGCCGATATCGAACAGGCTGCTTCGCGTGTAGATGGGCGACCGGATCCTGATAAACGCGCCCAGCGTTCCCAGCAGTGTCGGAGAAGGCAAAAAATAGGGCAGACTCGCCTGCACGCCCCAGCGCTGGCAGGCGATGTAGTGGCCGAACTCATGCGCGAGAAGGATGGTCAGCAGTGGCACGGAAAAGCACATTCCGGAGAAGACGCTTCCGTCACCGTGGGCCAGCCTTGTATAACCTTCCCCGATAAAACCTAAATCGAGTCCCTGATGAGTCGAAAAACTCTGAAGTAGTGCAAATCCGAATACAGTGCAGGTGAGAAATGTAAGGAAAAAGAGCAATAGATGGAACATCCATCGCAGGGTTTCGCGTGTGCTTTTCGACGCTACACGGGCCGGCCGGAAAAAATTTCCGCTCCGAAAAACACGACCAGGAATAGCTGGGACGTCATTTTGGACACTTTGCACCCATCTGGTAAATCCCAGCTTCGACACTTTCGTTATTGCAGAGTCTGCAATTCCTTGCCAGGCTTGAAGCGAACAGCTTTACCGGGCGGAATCGCAACTTCGGCTCCCGTCCTGGGGTTACGGCCAATGCCCGTCTTTCGCGGCCGGACGTTGAAAATTCCGAATCCCCGCAGCTCGATCCGGTCGCCTTCCTTCAGCGCTTTCTTCATCGTCTCGAACACCGTTTCCACAGCCATTTCCGCTTTCGTTTTGGTGATGCCTGTCCGATTGACGACCTCGTTGATGATGTCGAGCTTGATCAAAGAGCCTCCCGCAATGTTAATGATAAGAATGAGCTTATCCCTATGTCAATCTGCCCCCTAATCCCGAGGTCGTAGCGCCCAAAGTGCATTTTTTGCCACCTACTCCCTTAGGGATAGACTACTTCTTACCGGAATGTCCGCTAAAATACGAGTTGCGCTACCTGTTCCCAACGAGTTACGAATTGGCATCCCGCTTGCTAATACCATAATCAAGGGATCGAACAAAGACCTAGTAGTTATGAGAGCTCTAACCATACTTCTCGTCGAAGACAGCCCGAGTGACGTGCGCCTTATCCGGGAGGCACTTAAGGAAACTCCGCTGGAAGTGGACATCACAGTTGCAAGGGACGGTGAAGAAGCCATGGAACACCTCCGCCGGGTAGAACAGGGGATCCAGTTTCGCCCGGATCTGGTCCTGCTTGATCTGAATCTTCCCAAGAAAAACGGCCGCGAGGTACTCGCAGAGGTGAAATCCTCCCCTACCCTCAAACAAATTCCTGTTCTGGTAATGACCAGCTCACGGGCCGATGAGGATGTAATGCAGGCTTATACATTGAACGCCAACTGTTACATCACAAAGCCCATCGACCTCAATGAGTATCTTGCGGTGGTTCAAGCCATCGAGGATTTCTGGTTCCTGACAGCCACCCTGCCGGATACGCTGCATCCTTCCCATACGGCAGCCGGGCTGAACGGACATACACTCTCAGGAGTTGGCGCGCGAACTCCCAGCCTGAACTAGGCAGTGACGTCCGTCCGGACAAGTCGAGCTACTTCGCTTCCACTAGGGACTTAGCCGCCTTCAGGGCAGCCTCGTAGTGCGGGTGCTTGCCTACTTCATCCACGTATTCCACGTACCGGATTTTGTTGTCTCGGTCCACTATGAAGATGGCCCGGCTTTCGATGCGCAGATCCTTGATCAATGTTCCGTAGTGTTCTCCGAACGATCCGGTCACATGGTCGGAGAGCATCTTCACACGGTCGACTCCATATGTTCCGCACCATCGCTTCTGGGCGAAAGGCAGGTCCATACTGACGGTGAATATTTTTACCGGAGTCAGCTTTTCCGCTTCGTCCTCAAACCGTTTGGTTTGCGCGTCGCACACGGGAGTATCGAGCGAGGGCAACACACTGAAGATCCTGACCTCGTTTCCGGTAGCTGCGAGATCTACTTTTTGCAGCGAACTATCCATCACTTCGAAATCTGGCGCAGGGTCCCCGACCTTCAACTCCGGGCCAGCCAAAGCGAAACGATTGCCGCCCAACGTCGTCTCTCGTGCCTTTTGTTGTCCTATTGTTGTCATGGGCCTCAGTGTAACAGGATGAGCGGTCCAGGAGGACACGCCCTCAGGCGATCGTTTTGGGCAACTCACACACAAAGTTGCGGCATTCGTAGAGCGTGATGCGCCCGTTACGCTTTAATTGGGCCAGGAACGGCGCCACGGGTTCCAGGTCCTTAGCCGCTGCATCGGAGATTCCGGCCACCAGCGAATAAGGAGCGAACCGCGTCCGGAACGGTTCCAGAATCCGGTTCACTTCCTCGCTGTTTTCATCGAACCGAACAATGATCTGCTCCGGCTCTGTCAGCCAGCGTCCCAGGGCAACAGCCATCTGGGGAGCCATGGTCGGCTGCGCCCGCAGTTTCGGAGCGAACGCGAATAACGCCTTTTCGGCTCTGTCGCGATAAGACAGGTTACCCGTGATAGCGGCCAGCCGCAGCAAGACATCTGTCGCGATCGAGTTTCCCGAGGGCTCGGCACCGTCGTAGTCCTCCTTCATTCGCAGTACCAGATCGGGGCTCTCCGCCACAGTGCTGAAAAAACCTCCTTCAGCCGTGTCCTCGAACCGGGCCAGCCCACGGCCCGCCAAGTCCACGGCCAACCGCAGGTATTCCACGTTTGAATTCGCCTCGAAAAGGTCGAGCAAAGCCTGGGCAAAAAACGCGTAATCGTCAAGGAAGCCGGGAATGGCGGCCTCGCCATCGCAGAACCGGCGTAGAAGCTGCCCTGTCTTCGCGTCGTACATGACCTCGAGCAGAAACCGGGTGGCCCGCTCCGCGGCATCTAAGTACTGTTTCTCACGGAGTACCACATACCCCTTGGCCAATGCGGAGATCATCAAGCTGTTCCAGGAGGTAAGAACCTTACGGTCCAGGTGCGGCCTCGGGCGCTTGCTTCGCGCCTCAAACAACCGTTGCTTTGCCCTCTCCAGCCGCGCCTTCAGCTCGTCCACAGGCAACCGGGATTGCTGGGCCAGTTCTTCGATGCTGACAGCTTCATACAGAATGTTTCGGCCCGTGAATTCGTTATGCGGGTCCATCTCCACGTTGCCGTTCGGCTCCACACCGTAGCGCCGGCAGAAGAGGGCGGCGTCTTCCGGACCAAGCAACTGTTCTATCTCGCTCTGACGCCATATATAGAACGCACCCTCGCCTGAGTGCTCCGGGTTCTCCGGGTCGGGACTGTCTGCATCCTCGGCCGAGTAAAACCCGCCTTCCTGGCCAGTCAAGTCTCGCGACACGTAGGCGAAAATGTCCCGGGCAACCTCGGCAAAGTCCCGATCCTTAGCAACCTGAGAAGCCTCAAGATAGGCAATGGCAAGCTGCGATTGATCGTACAGCATCTTCTCGAAGTGAGGAACAAACCAGCGTTCATCGACCGAGTACCGGTGGAAGCCGCCGCCCAGTTGATCGTGCATTCCGCCGAGCGCCATGCCGCGCAGGGTTTCCGTCACCATTTCCATGGCCTCCGCGTTCTGATTTACCGCGCAGCAGCGCAGCGTATAGTTCAGAACCGCGGGTCTGGGAAACTTCGGTGCTCCGCCGAAACCGCCCCACTGGGAGTCGTAGATGCGCCGGAACTGTTGAAAGCCCGCTTCAAACAACTCACGCTGAGGCGTTTGGGCCTCTTTTGCCGAAGCCGCCATCTCGCGCAGTTGTTCAACCACTCGAGCGCCGGACTCCTCGATGCGTTCCCGTTCCTGTTTCCATGCCTGCGCCAGATGCTGCAGCACATCCACGAAACCGGGCCTCCCGTAGCGTGAATCGGGAGGGAAATACGTTCCGCCATAGAACGGCTTGCGGTCCGGAGTCAACCACACCGACATCGGCCAACCACCGCTCCCTGTAGATGCCTGTACGAAAAGCATGTACACGCGATCCACATCCGGGCGCTCTTCACGATCCACCTTTACAGGAACGAAGTTCCGGTTCAGCACTTCAGCCACCTGCTCGTTTTCAAACGACTCGTGGGCCATTACATGACACCAGTGACAGGTGGAGTAGCCGATCGACAGGAAAATCGGCTTATTCTCCCGGCGTGCTTTGTCAAAGGCCTGGTCACCCCAGGGCAGCCACTCTACAGGATTATGCGCGTGCTGCCTCAGATAGGGACTTTTTTCGTGGAGTAGCGCATTGGTGTGCATGCGTATTCAGTCTATTCGAGGGCTTCGGAATTTTAGCCTCGTTTTCTTACGCATTGGCGTCTAGCTTATAGGTATGCGCCGAATTGTCATCACGGTCTGCGTCATAGTGGGCATCATCATCGTTCTGTTGCTCGCGTTACCTTCAATCCTGAATGTGAACCGATACCGGCCTCAGATTCAGGCCGAGTTGCAGAAGAAGCTAAACCGCCCAGTGACACTGGGTGAGCTCAGCCTGCGAATCATTCCTTTCTCCATCGGGGTGAATGGCATGACGGTTGGAGAAGCGCCTCAATTTCCGTCGTCCCGGCCGTTTGCCACGGCAGACAAAGTCTACGCCAGTGCGAGCCTGTTGTCGCTGCTGCACGGCGCACCTAAACTGAAGGACGTCACGCTGGACAATCCGCAGATAGAGCTTATTAAAAACGCTCAGGGCGTCTGGAATTATTCCACCATCGGCGAGAGTGGCAACGCGCCAGCAAACGCACCAGCGCAGGCGCCCGCCCAGCAGCAAGGTACTGAGAATGGCGGCCAATTCACGCTGAATGAATTGAAGATCGCGGACGGTCAGGTTGCCGTGACAAACCTAATGACGCGCCAGCCCCGCTCGGTTTACAAACACATTGATCTCACCCTTTCGGACTTCGGTCCGAATAAGCCATTTCATACGGACCTCGCGCTTCAGTTTCCAGGGCAAGGCAAGGAGAGGCTAGCCTTCAACGGGAAGGTTGGTCCGCTGCAGCCGGGCGATGCCGCAGCGACCCCGGTGACGGGTAAGGTTTCCATTCAGCAGGTCTCGCTGGCGGGCATCAACACGCTGGCTCCGGGCACCGTGCCGCCACGGACCGATGCCGTTGCCACCGGGGATGCGGACGTGAACACCAGTAATGAAACGTTGTCGGTAAAGGGAAATCTGAAGCTGGAGAACGCGGTGGTCCGCGGGTATAAAGTCGATTATCCGATCAATGCGACCTACGATCTCAGCGACAACCGGAAGCAGGACGTCCTTCAGATTAATTCCACAAAGATTGAGCTTGGCCCCACGCCGATCTCGATCAATGGCACGGTCAACAGCGCAAGCACGCCCGCTAACGTCAATCTGCACCTCAGTACGACCAACGCCCCACTGGCGCAACTATCGCAGATCGCCGGCGCGTTCAGCGAATCGGCACAAGGCCTGAAAGGAACCGGTACGCTCTCGCTGAATGTCACTGCGAACGGTCCCGCAGAGGCCTCGAAGCTGAATTATTCCGGGACGGGCACTCTGTCGAACGCAAGCCTTTCGTCGCCCTCGCTGACAAAGCCGCTCGTGATCAGTTCCGCGAACCTCCAGTTTGCGCAAAACAGCGCCGCCATTAACAACTTAGTGGCGTCGCTCGGCAATACGAGTATCCGAGGCAATCTCCAGGCGAGTAATTTCGCGGCTCCCGATCTGAAGTTTGCGCTCACCGCGGGAATGATCGACACGACGGAACTCCAGCAGATCACTAACCCGCCCGCCGCAGCACAGAAGCAGAATACGTCTCAACCGGCAGCGAAGTCCTCTCCCCAAGCCCCTGCGCCTACAGCGAAGCAGCCCAAGCAGCCCAGCCTGATTGACACAATGACCGGTTCCGGAACCTTGGCGGCCAACACGATCCGGGCCCAGGATCTCGTTCTCTCAAACGTCCATGCGGACGTGAAGCTCAACAAAGGCGTCATCCAGATGGCCCCGCTCACCTCCGATTTGTTCGGCGGGAAGGAGAGCGGCACGCTCACTCTGGATGTGCGCCCGGCAACGCCGCTCTGTTCTATTGATGGAAAGCTGACGGGCGTGGATACGAATGCCCTGTTATCGGCGGTCAGTTCCGTCAAAAATACTCTCTATGGCGCGCTGGAGGCAACCACGAATGTCCACTTCGCCCTGGGATCGAGTGATGAACTTACCCGCACTTTGAACGGCACCTTGGCGTTTGCCGTGGCGAATGGGCAACTGAAGAACGTAAACATCTTGAACGAGATTTCCAAGGTCGCGAAGTTTGTAGGTGCGGCTCCCAGCCAGAAGGGACCCGTAACCGACCTGAAAAAATTGTCCGGGACTTTCAACATCCAGAACGGAGTGGCCAACACCAACAACCTGGTCGCTGTCCTGCCGGAGGGTTCGCTCTCGGGAAACGGAGCGCTGAACCTGGTGAATCAGGGCATCAATATGCATGTGAATGCCGTGCTCGCCAGCGGCACGAGCCAAGCCGTTGGGGGCACGAATATCGGCGGATATCTGAACACCGCGCTGGCGAATAACAAAGGGGAACTGGTCGTGCCGGTGATTGTCACGGGGAGCATGGCGCACCCGCTGTTCGCCCCCGACGTGCAGGCGATCGCCAAGATGAAGCTGAATCACCTGCTGCCAACAACCGGCGACCCGGGAAAGCTGGCGACCGGCCTTCTTGGCGGCGCGTTAGGCGGTAAAGCCGGAGGCGTAGGAGGCATCATCAACGGGGTCCTGGGCGGAGGCGCCGGTCAGGCCAAAGGCCAAAGCAATCAGCAGCAACAACAGCAACAGCAGGATGGCCTGGGCCAGCTACTGAACAAATTCGGAAAGAAGAAGCCGAAATAGTCCTCCGGTTCGAAGCCCGTTACTTCTGCCGGGCGATGATGGAGTCCTTGATTTTGGCGTACGTGGAGGCAGGCACGATCTTCTTCTGTACCAAGTCGTCCTTACCTTTGTAGGGGCGGCCCGCTATGATCTTCTTAGCTAACGCGGGACCGATGCCGGGCAGCGTATCCAACTCCTCCGCGGAAGCCGAATTAATGTCCACCAGACCGGCTGGTTTGGACTTCATGGATGCAGTGGCGTCCGCAGGCTTTTTTGCTGATTTGCCGGCAGTTTGGGGCGCTGTAGCGGCCCAGAGCGAGAGCGATAAGACCGGAATTGCGAGGAGTCGAAGAAGCTTCATTCCCATAGGCTGCCACACTTGCACTGGTGAATTTTCCTGGTTCCGCTTCTGCCGTACCACGCCGGCCTATCCGATTGGGCTAGTACTTGCACGGCCGGATTAGCGACCCAGACTGTGACCGGGGTAACGGGGTAGCCAAAAATCGGCCGGTTGCTGCTCAGCCGGAACGACTGAATGCATCCGAGTATGATTGCCACGCTGTCATTGGCGCATGAAGTACCAGTTCACTCCCAAAGCGCCACGTTTCAGGGTCAAATACACAAGGTCACCACGTTCGATCGTGTTATACATGGCGCGGGTCACGTCAAGCTTACTGGATTTTGTTTTAGGTCCCCAAGGCCCGAGATCCAAATTGTAGGTCGTTGTTCTCCCGCTCACGATATGTTTTCCTTCCACATGGGCAAGATAAGTATCTCCCGTTGAGTGGTCAAGCAGCGCGTTTGCTTCTATGGCGGTACCGTACCCATAGGCGGAAGAGAAAACAAGAAGTCCAATGAGCGTTCCGATCTTTCCGCGCAGAGATCGATCTACGACAAAGGCCGCGAGACAAACAAGGCCGCCGAGGCCGATCGTAAACCAGGCGACCACAGGGGACGGGAAAATGTTGTAGTCCAACAGAGATCGCAATCCAAGAACCAGGCCCGGGTACATAAACGCTACCGCGACGCTTGGGTGAGCGTCGTTCCGATTTTTATCGATACGGAAAAGGCCGCGGGTACAAAATTCCCCACCCTACTGCGAGCAAGCGTCAACTCTTCGACTTCGATCCGATCCGAAAAGAGCACCATTCTCGAACGCACAGTCGAAAGCACACAATAGATGCCGAGTACCGCAAAAGCCATGCAGAGACCCGCGAGCCACAAGCTGGCCCGGGGACTTTGAATGCGCTCTGTCGCAAAAAACCACGCGCCCGCGATTCCGGCGAGCGCCAAGGCTGAGCCGCAAGTCGTAAGTGTAACGAGCCAACCACCCGAGGCGCCATAGACCCGTGGATAGACGGCAGACTCCTCGAGTGGCTCGACTGTGGACACTCCGGCATTTTCGCAGAAATTTGGGTGGAATTACACGGCGTGATTCGTAGGCGACAGATCAATAAAAAGCAGTAGCCATTTACATAGCCTGGAATCTAACGTGGCGGGAGAACTTTATGGCGGAAAATAAGAAATGCGCTCATCCATCGTGCAACTGTAAGGCGGGAGCCGATGGCAAATATTGCAGCCCGTATTGCAAAGCCGCAGCAAAAACTGTGGAGCTTCACTGTAATTGTGGCCACGCTGACTGCTCTTCGAAAGGTTAGGCTGATCCACTAGCCAGGGCAAAAAGACGCGGTCGTCCTCGCCCGACGATTCCGCCCACTGATGGCGTAGGCGGAAGGTGTGACCTGCCATTACGACGTCGCCAATCGGCACCGCAGTCGGCTGGCGGCGTCGATCCCGAAACATGGGTGGCGCGCCAGCCCGGTTGTTGTCCGTTCGCGTACACCCACAGACCTGCAAATTGTGATAGCCTTGCTAGTCAAAAGAGGACCACCGTGTCATCGCAGACTGGTTCTGTCGCGCCTGCAGGGCGTTCGAGGTATGTGCTTTCGAGGCGTGCCTGGTGGGCGATAGCTGTCGCGCTACTCACCGTTTTTGCCTGCGAGCTATTCTTTTCCACGCGCCAGGAATCGCAAGTCTTCGATGAGTCCGCTCATCTTTTCGCGGGTTTCGAGTATTGGAAGCATGCCGATTTCGGCGTCAATCCAGAGCATCCCCCACTTGTTAAACTCGTGGCCGCCGCGCCGCTGTTGCCCCTCCACCTGAAGGAGCCGCCGCCTGTGCCGGTTCCGTTCTTCAAGGCTCAGACGTTTGTTGGCGCGACCCAATTTCTTTACAGTGCTGATGCGGATTCACTGATCATGCGGGCGCGCATAGCCGTGGCTGTTGTTTTTGCAATTGGACTGGCGCTGCTGGTTCTGGCCGCAGCCCGCGAAATGTTCGGTCCGGAGACCGCGCTCCTCGCCCTTGTTTTGCTGGCGCTGGAACCTGTCCTGCTGGCCAATGGCGCGCTGGTAACGACAGACATGGGGCTTGCGTGCCTGCTTTTCGCGTCGGTCTACGCGTTTTACAGGTATGTGAAACAACCTTCCGCTACAAATCTGGCTATTTGCGCCGTTGCCTCGGGCTTGACAATGGTCGCTAAACACTCCGGCGCGCTGGTTCTGCCGACAGTTGCCATTCTGGCGGTCTCCGAACTCGCATTCGAGCGGTGGCGCCCGACGTCCGCGACAGTCGCGGCATCCAGGCACCCGATTCTCAGGCAAGCGCGGCAGCTTTGTTTTGCGCTTCTCTGTATCGCGGTGGTGAGCTATGTAATGATCTGGGCCTTTTACGGTTTTCGTTACGCGGCCCGTCCCGCGGGCGTGCAAATGTTGCCGCCCTTGGCGGCATACTCGGCCATGCTCTCCAGTCCGGCGGAGAAGGCGATCATCGGGTTCTGCGCACAGCACCATCTTTTTCCGGAAGCATACCTGTATGGATGGGTCGACATTCTTCAGATTCCAGGCATGCGCGCTACGTTTGTTTTCGGCAAGATCTACAGCACCGGGCAGTGGTTTTTCTTTCCCGCGATGCTTTTGATTAAGAGTACGATCACGCTGCTCGTTTTACTCTTGCTCGTGCCCTTCGCGGGTCTGGGGAAGTACCGTCGTGAACTGCTGTTTCTGACAATCCCTCCAGCGTTCTTTTTGCTGGTCGCCATTTTTTCCAACCTGAATCTCGGGGTGCGCCACATTCTCCCGTTGTATCCGTTCCTCATCGTAGTGGGCGCGGCAGCAGCATGGAACCTTGCGGCGCGCTCGCGCCGGGCCGCACTCGGCGTCGCCGCGCTTGTTTTGCTTGCGGCGGTTTCATCTTTGCACGCTTATCCGAATTACCTCGCTTACTCGAACGAGGCATTTGGCGGACCCTCACACACCTACCGAGTAGTAACCGACGCGAACGCCGACTGGGGGCAAAGCCTTAAATGGGTAAAGCGGTACCTCGATGATCATCATGTCTCCGATTGCTGGTTCGATTACAACGTTCCCTTTGTCAGTCCGGCATATTATAAAATCGGCTGCAAGCCGCTGGTCTCTGCCTTCAACCGGTGGGGAATGGGCGCAAGCGCACCGATTCCGGCCTCCATCAACGGCACCATCCTGATTAGTGCTACCGAAGCGGTGGGACTGCTTTGGGGGCCTGACGAACTCAACCCCTATGAGGTATTCAGGAAGCGGAGACCCGATGCCATGATCGGTAATGTGGTGCTGGTCTATAACGGCACCTTTGACGTGCCCTTGCTGGCTGCCTTCAGTCATGCAGCCGGGGCATACGGCCTTCTGGGCCAGCGAAAAGTAGCCGAGGCCATTGCGGAAGCACAGACAGCGGTGAACCAGGCGCCGAACTCCGCCGAAATACACGCGATATTAGGACAGGTCCTCCTGTTAGCGGGCCGCAAGGCGGAAGCGCAGGAGTCATTTGCCGCGGCACTCCGGCTTGCACACGCAAACCACCCGGAGTATCAGCAACTTCTGATTCGTGCCCTCGAGCACCCCGGTTCGTGATTCCGCCGCAATGGCCTTCCCTCCTGGCGGGCGGCCGCGCTATGGCGATCAGACAGGTTGCAGCGAGACCTTCTTGCCAGCCAGCGCCAGATTCTCGCGAACGAATGTTTCGTCCCACAGATTCGAGTTCACTGCCGCGATGTGAGGATTCTGGAGAACCCAAAGGTACCCTTTCAAGGGCGGCTTCATATCGCCTGGGACGGTCCGGTTCACCTTGTCGACGCGCCATTGGGGTATGGGCTGCAACGCCTTATGATGCGTCGCGACGGCATGCGCGGTCTTCATCGCGATCATACCGACATCTTTGCCATAGGCTTCCACAATGGCTTCGTCGAGATAGCCTCCATTGATGACGTTGTAGGCCATCTGCACGCCATCATAATGTCCCAACTGCGTGGCTTTCCGGAGGACACCGGCGGGATCGTTGTGCGAAGTAACTCCGAGGAAGCGCACCTTTCCCTGCTTCCTGAGTTCGAGAAAGGTCTCATAAATGTGCGGATTGTCGAGTTCTTCGGCGAGGTTCGCGCCATGCGGGCACATCAGGAAATCGAAGTGATCCGTTCCTACGCGCCGCAGGCTGCCCTCCAACGAATCCGTGATGCACTTGCGAAACTCCTGACTGCCTTCCACCTGATGGCCGTAGTCGGGCATCATCGCGCTGCTGAGATACGCTCCTGTGAACTGATCCGGCTGGCCGGGGAAGTAGGTGAGATAGTAACCGGGCTTCTGAACCAGGCTATTGTGGCGGATCTCATCGATGCGCCGCACAATCGCGCTTTGCTTGTCCGCCGGAAGGCCTTTGAAGATGTCGCGGTAGAGACGGTTCCGCAGATCTCCGAACGCACTCACCTTGGTTTGCAGGAAGACCTTGTCGCGCTTGGCCGACCCGCCCAGAAACTTGCCGTACGCGATTTCGCAATCGCCGTTCCCGTACGCCGGCGCCATGTCCAGGTAGTTGAGACCCATCTCCAGCGCGAGGTTCAGATGTTCGTAGTTATCGGAGCTGATCGGGTCGCCGCCCGACACGATCTCCGAAATCATCAGGCCGGAACGCCCAAAGCGGCGATACGCCATGCCCGGTTGCTTGTTGCGCCATTCGACGTTTCCGGTAGGCGCCTGTTGAGACGGCTGGCTGCTCTGCGCGGCAGCAACCGAAGGAAGGACTGATGCGGCGGTCACGGAAGCAAGAGAGTTTCCCAGAAACTCACGCCGGGTATTTCGCTGGTCCACTGCATACTCCTAACGAAGTCGATTTGCCCTGATTATCGCGCACCTGGAGCCCTGTGGCGGTCGTTGCGTGCCCGCGCCCGGCAAATTCTAAGGCCCTACGATTGCCTTCTACCGAACCACGCCACTGGACGGACCGACGAAGTAGACAGGATGCTTGCGGAGGCGGAAGCCGAGGGTCAGCCAAAGGATTCCGAAGAGAATGGCGTAGACGCCGATCAGCCAGACCAGGGCAACCGCTCCGGCCAGGGGAGCAATGAACAGCAGGACGCCAAAAAGGATGGAAAGAATACCCATGAGAATCAAGGCCCATTCACCCGGAATTTCGCGGCGGAGCCGGATGGCCGCGGCGATTTCAAGGCCTCCGGTGACCAGCGCCCAGGCTGCCAGGATGTAAACGAAGAGCGCGGCGGCAGCAATGGGGGCGAACAGGGCGAAGAGTCCGGCGAGTATACCGACGATGCCTTCGACAAGAAAGGGTCCCCACCGGCGGTGGCGCTCGGCGGCACGGATGGCAGAGACGATGGCTAGAATACCGTCGATCAGAGCGTAGACGCCAAAGAAGATGACAAGAACGGCGATAGTTACGCCGGGCCAGAAAAATGTCAGAACTCCGAAGACAATGGCGGCAATTCCACGGAGGACCAGGGCCCACCAGTTAGCAGCTAGAACAGCAGGCATATGCGGCGATTCTCCTATCCATTTTGATTCTCCCGAGGGGAGATCGATTTTATCTATGCGTATTAGACCCGGTTGCGCACTAAAGTGAATAGGGCAAACCAGAGTGGAGCTGTAGTGAGCAAGCAGGACAGCTTGAGTCCGGTCCAATACAGATCCACGGCTTTACGGCGGGCCGCCGCGGGATCCGACCGCCGGAGAAACAGTTCAATGATCCAGCCGAACGTATACCAGACGTTCGCCGCAATCCCATAAAAGAACGTTCCGGAGATGATGCCGGAAGTGGAGATGTCCATGCCGGGGGAGACGAAGCGATCCACCAGGGCTTTCATGAGGATCACCGAAACCATCCCCACCAGAAACAGATAGAAGTTGAAGAGAGGGCGGCGGATTTCCCACCACATCACGGCCTGAAAGGTAGAAAGGTCGAGGTAGGGATCCGGTTCGTGCGGGATTGTTTTCATCCAATCAGGACGACGCATGGGCATAAGCGGCTTTGGAGCGGACACGCCGGCGAAGCATGCCGACTCTATCCTTCAGGTTAGCGCGAGGCGGCGGGGTTTGCAGGAAGTGGAAGCGGGGCTGGTAATAAGCTGGAGTTGTCTTCGCATACGAAGGCGAACAAACCCCACATGCATCTGATACCCACCAACGACGAAGTGATCGCGATGATGCGAGAAACCGGTGCATTACGCGACGGGCACTTCGAATACTCGAATGGAGTGCACGCCGACGAGTATCTGGAGGTGGCGCTGGCGTTTCGTTATTACCAATACGCCAAGATCCTGAGCGTTGGACTAAGCCGCCGCTTACGCGCGGATTCCGAGATACGCGCAATGATCAAGGATTTGTCTTTCGTGGCCCCCAGAACGGGCGGACTTCCGGTGGCCTATGGAATCTGCGAGGCACTGCGGGCGAACCAGGTGTATTGGACGGAAGACGAGACGGATTCCGCCCCAATGCGGTTCAAGCAGTTTGTGGAACCGGCGCCCGGGGAAAAGGTGCTGTTGGTGGATGACGTGCTGCGGTCGGGCCGCAGGCTGACAAAGCTGCGAAAATTGATGGAATCGAAGGGCGCCGAAGTCGTGGGGATTGCGGTGGCAGTGTACCAGCCGAATCCGAGCATTCTCGATTTTGGAAATCTTCCTGTGTTCTACCTGGCGCAGCTGGATGCTTTGTACTACAAGGATGCGTCTTCCTGCGAGCTCTGTAATAGGGGCGTTCCGGTTGAGAAAATTTCAGATTAGCGCGTACTCTCCTCCTAGGTAACTCGCGCACAACGGACCGAACACCGTTTGCGCCTGGAGGAGCGATGGGCCGTCTTTCCTTGATTGCAGTCCTTTTGGTGATTTCTGCGGGGCTTGGGATCGCCGCGCATCCTGGCGGACACGCCGAGTATGTCGGCGGGACGTACTCCGAACTTCCGGTCAACAATTCGGGCAAAATTGAAGCGACCGATCAAACCTACTTCATTTTTCATTCGAAGCGTACCCAGGTAAAGATTCCCTACGAGCGCATCAACCTGCTGGAGTATGGACAGAAGGTAGACCGGCGCGTGTTGAGCGCGGCGTTTATTTCGCCGCTGTTCCTGCTGGCCAAAAAGCGGGAGCATTTCCTCACTGTGGGCTTCCAGGACGACAACGGAAATCAGCAGGCGATGGTGTTCCGGGTGGATAAGAACGACATCCGGACTACCCTGGTCTCACTGGAGGCCCGGACCGGAGAGCGCGTGCAATATCAGGACGATGAGGCAAGAATGGCGGGTAAAGGGTGATGAGACAGCATTGTTTTTCGATCGTCTTCTGCGTTTTGGCAGCAATCGTCGCGCATGCAAACGGACAAAGCCCGGCAGTTGCCGGCGAGACGCCAAAGCCGGCCACGTCCCCGGCCTCTTCGGAGCCGCTTGCGGCCGAACTGCTGTCGGTGAAGCGCATCTATGTTGCGCAACTGAGCGGCGGTCCGCCTGCGGATGCCCTGCGCGAGTTGATTATTTCGTCGTTGAACGCGACCCGGCTTTTCATATTGACCGATAATCCCGACCGGGCCGATGCCGTGCTGAAGGGCGCGGCCGACGAGCATGCGTTCGAAGACATTTTCGATCACCAGGATGGCCTGGGCGCGCGTACCGGCGGGGGAGCCAAGACAGGTGGACTGCTGAAATCCACGGGCGCATTCGGCAGCGTCGGAATCACGGACAACGAAGCGCGGCATACCCGGGAACGGAAGCATGAGGCGTATGCGGCGGTGCGGCTCTGCAATCACGATGGCGATGTACTGTGGTCCACAACGGAAGAAAGCCAGGGCGGGAAGTTTCGCGGTGCGGGCGCGGACGTAGCGGCCAAGGTCGCCCGCGATTTGACGTTTGCTCTCGAGCGGACTAACCGGGCGGCTTCCACTACCCGCTAAGCTCAAACGCCAGCATCTTCAGGTGCTCGATCAGGAGCGCGGAAGACGAAGGCTTCAGAAGTACCCGGTCGACCAGGCGCGCCTCGGGCTGCGTGTCCAGACAGCGCGGATTAGCTCCCGTCAGGACAATGATTCGGATGTTGGCATCCAGCTCCTTCAATTCACGAATGAGACGCAGACCGGCTTCTTCGGTGGGCAGGCGGAGGTCGACAATGGCGCAGTGCGGCTTCTGGGCTTCCGCAAGCTGCAAGGCAGAGACACGGTCGCCCGCGAATGCCGTGACGAAGCCGTGCCGCTCCAGCAGTAGCGATCGGATTGTGATCTGATCCTGGTCATCATCGACAAGCAGGACCTTCATGGTACGGCAGGATGCACACTCATTGTGCGAAGGCAATTCCCGCGATGACCATACCGGGTACGGTTTGGTTCCAGCCCTCCGGCAGATCGTCGAAAGGCAGCCGAAATGACCGTGTTTCGTTGGGCTTCAAAGGCGGCGCGCCAGGAGCCAGCATGGGAACCCGCTCACGGTAGATTTGTCGTCCGTCCACGCCGTTAAACAGGCAATAAACGTCGACCGACCGAAGAGAACGCGGCCCGGTATTGGTGATTTTGCCGTCCACCTCGACAACCTGCTGGTTCATAAGGTTTTCGGCGGCTTTCATAGTCACGGCCGAGAGCTTGAGATAGCGCACGTAGGCTTTGGCCTCGGGCGTGGGAGGCGCTTCGTGGGAGGTGGTCTTTGGTGTCTGATTTAGGTAGACGAGAGCGCCCACCAGAATTACCGCCGCGATTGCCGCAAGAACAATCGGGAGGAAATAAGGAGACCTGTTGCTAGGGGCTGGAGATGCCATTCCTGTTAGAAAGTGTAAACGACAGCTCCAGCCGGTCTATGCCGGTTGCGACCGTGAAAGACTTAGCGGCGTCTTCTGCTGCTCGCCGCGGTCCTTTTCGCGCCGGCTGATTTGGCCGACGTCTTGGCAGCTTTTTTCGGTGCGGCCTTCTTGACTACTTTCTTGGCGGCGGTTCTGGCGCCTCCCCTGGCTGCCGTCTTCGATGCCGGCCGTTTCGCGGGGGCCGATTTCTTCGCCGGGGCGAACTTCTTCCCTACGGCTTTTTTCGCCGTCGCCTTTTTCGCTACTACTTTCTTTGCGGCCTTCTTCGGAGCAGCTTTTTTCGCGGTCGCTTTTTTCGCGGTCGCTTTTTTCGCAACAGCTTTCTGCGGCGCGGCCTTCTTTGCGCTTACATTCGCGCCCTTCTTTGCGGTCGTTTTCGAAGCAGTTGTCTTCGATGGACCCCGGGCAGGAGCAGACCTCGATGGTGCGGATGGCCGAGCCGCAGACGTCGAAGCAGCTTTGGAACGTGCTTTCCTCGCGGTCTTCGCGCCCGATGGCTTCGCAGCCTGCGCTCCTCCTGCGGAACCGTTGGAAGATACGCTTTCAGCTCGACGGCCGCCGCCTTCCTCTTCCTCGTCGATATCCACCGAATCGGCGCTGACGAGCTTATTGAAGTTGCTTCGCTCCCCTTCCGCCGTAGTTTCCTGATAGACGAGAGCGAGGTTGCGCTCGTCGAACTTGTCGAAGAACTGCTCCCAATCTATTTCCTCCAGGTTTTCTTCGTGCAGACCGCCATGCCCAGGAAATTCGAGGCGCAGAAGACCGATGTCTTCCGAAGAACCGGTGCCTTTCACATGCGCCGGTCTGCCTCCCCGTTCCTCCGCCCACTGCCGAATCACATCGTGATCGCGAGTGGTCTTCGATAGGTGTGCCATAATTCTCCCTTCATCACGTGGATGATAAACAACTATGCTTTGACAGACCACACAGTTCTGTGTAGTTGCTCAAAGCTTTTTCAACTTGCGCGAAGCGGCATCAAACAACCGTTGCGCTCTTGACGATAAGTATTGCAGCGTATTAGCTGATATACAAGCTTTCTGTGCATCTTGCGATGAAACACCTGCTCTTTGTTGTCATGCTTCTTCATGCAAACTCATCGTTAGGACCGGAAAGCACTGGCTGCGGCAGCAAGCGCCCTCGCTGAATTTGCGAGATACCGGCCGTTGAGATGAGTTGAAGTAGATATATGGCGTATCACTTGGAACCTCACAAGCCCATTGCAGGCGAGATCAAGCGCGTACTGAAGGAAGAGGCCATGAGGACGGCCGAGCAGTTGCGGAGTGCCAAGAATCCGGGCGGCGAGAAGGCAATCCACGAGGCGCGCAAGGGCGTGAAGAAGATCCGCGCGGCACTGCGCCTCGTGCAAGCGGAGTTGGGCAGCGTGTACCGCGAAGAGAACGTGCGATTCCGCGACATCGGCCGAACCTTATCGGAACTGCGGGATGCGGGCGCCATGGTGGAAACGTTCGACGGCTTGCGCAAGCTCTACAAGAGCGAGGTGGACCGGCAAGCATGGGATTCGCTTCGCCGGATCCTCGAGAAGCGAAAACAAGAGACGGAACGCAGCCTGAATGCGGAGCAGCTTTTTCAAGACTATCCGCACCAGTTGGAAGCGGTAGCGGAGGAAGTGGACAATTGGCCACTCGACGGGAACGGGTTCTCGGTGCTTGCTCCTGGCCTGAAGAAGGCGTTCCGCCGCGGACGGGAGGCGATGCAGGAGGCGCAGCGGAACCCTACGCCAGAGAACTTCCACGAGTGGCGCAAGCGGGTGAAGGACCACTGGTACCACGTGCGATTACTGCACAATATCTGGAGCGACATGATGGAATCCTACGGCGACGTGCTGAAAGACATCCAAACATGGCTGGGCGACGACCATAATCTGACCGTACTCGAGGGCTTGATCACCGATGCGAACGGACAGGCCGGCGGCGGGAAAAACATGAAGGATCTGCTGGTGGTGATGGCGCGGCATCAGGCCCGGTTGCGCGAGCAGGCGACTATTGCGGGCATACGGGTGTATCGCGAAAAACCGAAGCGTTTGGTGCAGGCGATGACCTTTCTTTGGAAGGCGCCGGTGGAAACGGCGGAGCGGCTCGAGGAGCTATAAGCTTGTCATGCGCTTACCGCCCCAACCGTGTCGTCGGTGTCCCGTCCGTCAGTGGCCGGCCATCACGAACTTAGCGGTGATGCGCTGCCGGAAAGTGCCTCCAGCAGGCGCTCGCTTCTCTGCCCTGCATGTTCCACCGCCGACTCCGTCGCGATCCGGTAGACGACAATGCCTATTCCGAACTCCACCGCCAGCACTCCCAGAAAGGCCCAGTTTGTTCCGAGCGCGTACCGCGCCAGAAAGGCAAAACTCAGCAGCAGGCAGATCGCGAAGCTACTGAGCAGCATCCAGACCTGGACGGTTCCGGAAGCCTGCTTACGGAAGGTTTGATTCGGATCCACCCGTTTCGGGAGAAGCACTGAGGCCAGGTTGCCAGCCGCGAGAAAGAAGACAGCCACGACGGCCGACACTGCGAATTCGTTTACGACAGACTGGGCGGTGACTTCGAAGCGCAACAGAAGAACCACCACGAAGACCAGGATCGTCTGGCAGAACATGAAGAATATCGCCACCAGGTTCTTGGCCACAAGAACCGTCCGCAGGTTCACCGGAGCAAGATAATAAAGCTGCGTTGCCCAGCGGTCGAACCCGAAGACGTTCCATAGCAAAACCTCGCCCAGGAGCAAGAAACCATACACATTCACCAGGGGCAGGAAGTTCTCCACTCCGAATCCGGCGATGTCCTTGCGCATGATCTGGGTAAAAAGAATGGTTCCGAACAGGCAGGCCATTCCGAAGATCACTCGAAACCGTGGAATACGGCGGAGCGAGCGAAACTCCTTTTGCATCACGGCGGCAACGGGATCCCGAAACATGCTTGCGGGAAGTTCAAGAAGCCGGGAAGCGGAAGTGAAGGCAGCCCGGCCGTTCGCCCTGACACCCGCGATGGATACAGATGGCATTACCGCATCGGAAGCGTCGTCGGCCAGAAGAGTCTTCCCGAACTGCCACCGGGCCGCCAGGTACGCGGCAAGGCACCACGCAGCTATGACAGCCAGCGACTCGATAGATGGACGCCCGAGGCTAAGCCCGGACAGTGCATGCCAGGGCGTACCGATGCCCGTCGCCGCCTGTAAAAAGCTGTGCCTGGTCCGATCTCCCAACGAGCTTGTAAGAAGAATGCTGGGCAGCACACTCAGCGCCACGATGAGAAGGCCGACCAGTTCGCGCAGCCGGTTTTTACGGAACAGCCGCAGCAGAATATCCCGAATCGCCAGTGAAAGAAACAGATTGAACGGAATGTAGAGCAGCAATATCAGTGGCCGGAACAAAGGTATGCCTGGATGTCGCAGGAGTCCAGCCGTGGCCCCGAGTAGCACCAGCAGCATCTCCGGAGCGGTCGTCAAACGAAGCAGGACCTCTATGGAGAACAGCGTGTCGTTTCGGATCGGGAACGTTTGCAGCCGCTTCAGGTCAATGGACCAGCCGCCGCTCAACGTGAACAGCGGTACAAACTGCCAGAAGAGAAACATGGCCAGCAGTCCGGCGGGTACCCATTCCCTCAGCTTCGACATGGGCGCGTAAGGAAGCACCTCGGCGAGAGCGACCCCGAGCGCCCCATACAAGCCATACCAGAGCAGTGCCACCAGGGCCGAGAAGAAGCCCCCCGCGCTGGTTCGGGGAAGATGGTTCCGCATGGTACGCAGTTGGGCCCAACCGATTGCGAAGAGCTGGCGCCACATGACCGAAACGGCCGATCGGAGAGACCGTCTTCGAGCAACCCTGGGGGGCATGACCATGCAAGTCCCCTAACGGAGCCAGTCTAATATCTCGCTTCGGCGTTCGCCGCCCACGGTGTTCACGAAAATCTCCTCCAGCGTGCCTGCACCTGCAGCCGTGCCCTCCCGCAGCTCCCGCATGGTGCCTTCGGCGACGATCCGGCCATGGTTGATGATGGCCACGCGATCGCACAGCCGTTCCACAACTTCCAGCACATGGGATGTGAGAAACACGGTGGCTCCGCCACGCACCTGTTCGAGCAGGATGTCCTTCATTAGCCGCGCACCCACGGCATCGACGCCCTCAAAGGGCTCATCCATCAGAAACAGTCGAGGCCGGTGAATCAGCGCCGCTGCCATGGCGACCCGCTTTCGCATGCCCTTGGAATAGCCGCCAATCAGTTTGCGGTCGTCCTGCAGCTCGAACAGGCCCAGCAGTTCGCGGGCACGCTCCAACGCCACAGGACGGGCGATTCCGTAGAGCCGGGCGACAAACTCGAGATACTCCGCGCCCGTCAAATAATCGAAGAGCAGCGTATCATCGGGCACCACGCCCAACTCTTGCCGGATTTGTAGCGACTGGCCGGGCATTTCCATCCCCAGAATGCGGATCGTGCCGCCGTCAGGCTTCGCGAGCCCCATCAGCATTTTGATCGTGGTCGTTTTTCCCGCTCCGTTCGGTCCCAGGAAACCGTAAAAACAGGCTTGCGGAACAGTCAAGGAAAGGCCGTCGACGGCGTGGACCCCGTTATAAATCTTGTGAAGCCCTTCCATCTCGATCGCCGGTGCTGAGAGAAGAGCGTCGTTGGACATATTGGCCTGGGAAGCGCCAGTTTACCGCTGATGAACTTCGTCGCCCTCGCGAATCGCAGCCTGGAGCGTTCCCATCTGGCGCAGAATAGCCAGTTGCGTGCGCGTCACTTGCGTTTCGGCATCGTACAGCCCCATCCAGCGATCGTTCTCCTCCAGCCGCTTCTGATCCAGCTGGCTCATCGAAAGTCTCCCTTCGGAGTTCTGCGCCAAGGCTACCGTCATATCTTCGCGCGCCAGATCGAGCTGCATCCTGGCCAGGTCGCGCATCTCTTTCGCTTTTTCCCATTGCTGGTACGCACGGCGCGTATCGGTGAGCACGCGGTTGCGCACCTGCCCCATCTGAATCCGCAGCTTCTGCATGTCGATAGCCGCTTGCGCCTCGTATCCCTTCGCGGCAGACCCCGTCAGCAGCGGGACCGTGATCGATACGCCCAGCTGACCGTTATTACGCTGGAATTTTTGAAAATACTGCTGATAGTTGTACCGCGCAAAAAGAGCGTACTGCGCCACCACATCCACCTGAGGCCAACGGTTGGACTGAAAAGAACGTTTGTCCAGCTCTTTAGCCAAGACGTTCGACTGTATCTGCTTCAGCTCCTTGTTGTTTCGAAGCGCAATATCGGCGGCATCGGCCTCCGTCTGGGGCGCGGGGTCAAATGCTAAGGGGGAATCGACCGGCTTTACGCGGTCCGTAGCCGGATAGCCCAGCAGGACCGCCAGCATCATCTCGTAGTAGTCTTTATCGAGGTCGGTTGACTGAAGGCGCTGCTCCGAAACCGCCACGTTTACTTTCGCCCGTTTCACTTCCAACGGCAACTGTTGTCCTTCGCCAGCACTGGCGGAGGCGATGTCTAAGGCTTTTCGCAGGGTAGGCAGTTCGCTCGATATCGTCGCGCTGTCGTGTTCGCCCTGGCGCGCGGTAAGGAATAAGTCCGCGGCGCGATAGGCGACGTCGTCCGCCTTGGCCTGCGCTCCAAACTGGGTTCCGTGCGCGGTCTCCTTCGCCGAGGCAAGCTGGTAAGCCTTGGGCTGATTAAACAAGGCCATTTGCGTCTTCGCCTCAAAAAGGCTGGGAGCATTTCCGTCGATGGTGTTCGGATAGCCGTACGTATAGGCAAGCCCGCTGCCGCCGTAAAGCTTCGGGCGAAACGGGTCAGTCGCTATTTTGACGTCCGCCGCCGCCCTTTGCTGATCAAGACGGCCGAGAACCACGTCCGGGCTCTGGCGCAAGGCGATGTCTAAAGTCTGTTTCAGCGTCAGGGTATGGACTTCCGCACTCCCCACACTCGAGGCCAACAGAAAAACGAGCACCGTCCTTTTCATGAACAAACACTATGCTATCTTGCCGCCGATTTGAAAGCCTTGCCGCAGAACCCGAACCGGATGTCGCGGAAATACTCTCCGGCGGCCATGCGGATGGGCCGCCGGAGAAAAGCCTACTGTTGCGGAGGCGCCGGGGGAGTTTGCGGCGATTGTGTATCGGGCGAAGTAGGCGGCATTGGGGCGGAGGGCGGGATCACCGGCCCCGATCCCTTCGCTCCCTGAGCATTGGGAGGCACTCCGATCTTCACGCCGATGACCTCGCCCGAGACCACCATTTCCACGCGTCGATTCAGCTGTCGTCCCGTCGCGTTGTCGTTGGAGGCGATCGGGTTCGACTCGCCGTAACCCACGACGCTCATCGAATCGGGACTGACGCCTTGGCTGGCCAGGAAGTCACGCACCGCATTGGCGCGCTGCTCCGATAGCTTCTGGTTGAACTCCTCGCTTCCGGTGCTATCCGTGTAGCCCTCGAGCTGCAAGTGCAGGCCCGGATGGGAAAGAACTATGCCCGAGATTTTAGCGAGCTTCTCCTTCGCCGCCTCCCGGAGCGAATACTTTCCCGTATCGAACAGGACGTCGTTCATATTGACGACCAGGCCTCGGGGCGTTTCACGGGTTTCGAGCACGGAGTTGAACTGCTGCAGAAGCTGCTGGCGAAGCGCGGCTTCATTTTGAACCGCCTGTTGGCGCAGACGATCGGCCTCCGCCGCTGCATCCCGGGCTTTTTGCGCCTGGGCTGAAGCTTCGGCCCGCGCCGCGTCTGCCTCGGCCCTGGCCCTTTCCGCCGCCTGCCGCTGCTGCTGCTCTACTTGTGTCTGCTGTTCAGCCGCCTGCTGTTGGCGCGCCGCTTCCGCCGCCTGTTCTCGCGCTCGCGCCACACGCGCCGCCGCCGCCGCCCGCTCCTGCTGCTGCGCTAATTGCTGCTGCTCGCGCAACGAGATGGTGCGGGCGTCTTCCGCCTTCTGCACGGCTTCTTTCGCGGTCATGGTCGCCGGGTTCCACTGCTTCCGGCGCTGGTAGTCCTGGGCTTGGTCCAGCAGTTTTGTAGCGTCGTTAAACGCGTCTTTGGCATACTGGTCAGCCTTGGCATACCTGGCGATCTGAACCGCATTCATCGCCTCGTCCACTTCCAGCGGACTCTTCTTGCCGGAGTGGTCAACGCGCACCGGATGCTGCTGCGACTCAGGGACATGGTAGGTATACTGTCCGCGTTGCAGGAGCTGGTAATTCGCGTCCACCGTCTCAACCTTGGCTTTAATGTCGTTGGGCACCACATTCTCCATCACCACGACATCGCTCGGCTGCCGAACGGCAAAATACGGCTCAGCCGTGATGATCAGGCCAAACGACTGCAACTCCGTCGTAACGTTGCCGCTGAAGTTGCCGTGAGAGTCCGTAACCACCTCGCCCAGGTTGGCCGGGTGGCCGTCCGGCGTGATCGCCCAGAGCACATAAGTCATAAACTCGGTCCCGAAGCTATCCGCAACCGGTAGATCCTTTACGTCGAGCTTGATCTCCATGTGGCCCAGCTGGCTGCGCACCTCGGCGCTGCCCTTCGCTTTCGGCGCCAGGGCCGTTCCCCGGAAATTCACCTTCGTCCAGCCGCTGCGGTTCCGGTAGCTGACCGCCTGAATTGAGCGCGACACTACCTGTACCTTGAAGATCGGGGTCGAGCCGCCCGTCTGTGCCTGTTGATTATTCTGACTGGGGTTGGGCTCTTGGCCGATGGCAGCTATCGGCAAGAGGGCAACCAATACGGACGCAAACACTCTCATATGCCCGTTGGACTTCAAGACGGGCAGTTCGGTTAGCTACGTAGTTTGGTTTTCTCTGCGCTTTCTACTAGGCCAAAAGGTGGAGTCCCCGTCGGGAATTCGCCGTGTCTTCGCGTTCCCAAGGACCCGGCAGCACGGATTGATAGACTATGCGGAACGATCGAGGCCTATTCCTTATGACCCTTGCCGAACGGCTTGCCCCCGAGTTTCAAAAAGAAATGAAAACCACTCGTAAGCTACTCGAGCGCGTTCCGGTGGATAAGTTCACCTGGGCGCCTCACGAAAGGTCGATGCCTCTGGGGCGTTTGGCCAGCCACATCGCCGAAATGCCAAGCTGGCTGACCGGCACCGTCCAGCTCGAATTCATGGACATCGACGCAAGCTACAGGCCCTGGACGGCCGCTTCGCGTGACGAGCTGCTCTCAAAGTTTGATGCCTATGCGGCAGAGGCGGGAAAAGCGCTCACCGGGGCCAGCGACGAAGACCTGGACAAACGGTGGGCGCTTAGGATGGGCGGACAAGAACTATTCGCCGCGCCGCGCGAGGAGGTGATTCGCACTTGGGTACTGAATCACATGATTCACCACCGGGGCCAGCTTTCGGTGTATCTGCGGCTGCTGGAGATCCCGGTTCCCGGCATTTACGGTGCTTCCGCCGATGAGGCGCCCTAGCCGCCAGCGTGTCCCCGACCCGGTAAGATCGTAGTGTGCCCCCCGAGCAGCTAGATACCCCTGCGGCGGACCCTGTCCGGCGATCCCGGTCGCCCCTGCTGCCTATATTTCTGATCGTTGCCGTCGATGTTCTCGGCTTCACGATCATTCTCCCTTTGTTGCCGTTTTACTCGGAGCGCCTGGGTGCGTCGCCGACCGTTATCGGCACGCTGATCGCCAGCTATGCCATCTGCCAGCTCATCGCCGGTCCCATTCTCGGCCAATGGTCCGATCGGGTCGGCCGCCGCCCCGTTCTCCTGTTGAGCCAAGCCGGCACGCTGGGCGGCTTTCTGCTCCTCGCTTTCTCCTCCCAGGTCTGGATGCTATTTTTGGCGCGCATGATCGATGGAGCTACCGCCGGTAACTTGAGCATCGCCCAGGCTTACATCAGCGATGTCACGAAACCTGAAAACCGGGCAAAATCCTTCGCCGTCATCGGGATTGCTTTTGGGTTGGGCTTTCTGATCGGGCCCGCGATTGCCGGTTTTCTGACCGGGCGGTTCGGGTATCAGGCGCCTATATTTGCCGCCTGTGCATTGTCTCTTTCAAGCATCTTCTGCACCTTCTTTCTGCTGCCGCGCCGCGAGGTGGTCCATGAGCAGAATGAAGCCGCCGCCGAGTCTGGTCCCGGCGGGAAACGCCTGTCGTTACTCTCGTGGGGACAGTACACCACGTACTTCCGCGATCCGGAGCTACGCCGTCTCCTGATACAGTGGCTTCTCTTTTCGCTCTCCTTCTCCACATTTGTCGCTGGCTTTGCCCTCTTCGCCGAACGCCGCTACGTCTGGAACGGCCATCCGGTAGGGGTTCGCGAAGTAGGTTACATTTTTGCGTTCACCGGGCTGATCGGCATCTTTATGCAGGGTGGCCTGGTGGGGCGGCTCGTGAAGGTGTTCGGCGAACGAGCCGTGGTCCGGATCGGCTTTATCAGCATGTTCCTCGGCGATGTGATCGTCGGATTCACCAGAACGATCGGGCAATTGCTCTGGGTAACGGCATTCGCCAATGTGGGCAGCTCGGGGCTGCGCCCGGCACTGACCAGTCTTGTCACCCAGAAGGCGGGACGGCGCGAGCAGGGCGTCATCATCGGCCTGACCCAGTCCCTGACGTCGGTCGCCCAGATTGTCGCGCCCGTTATCGCCGGCCTGCTCATCGACCACCACTATCTGACGATCTGGGCCATCTGGGCCGGACTGCTGTCGGGACTGGCCTTGTTCTTTCTCTGAGCTAACCCTTTCTATGTAGTCCCAAGGAGTTTCTGAGGAATATAGAGTACGGGTTACGTTCCCGTCGGCTCTGTTCCGACTTTGTAACTACCCTTACTGGTCCATATTGTTTGAAAAACCACTTACATTTAGAGTCGAAAGTGTGGCGGAGTAATCTGCCCTCTAATTCACTACTAGGTAGGGTTATAATGCGTTTATCTTTACTAGGGCTTATTGGAGTAAGCTCATTACTCTTTGTGTCGGGAGCATCTGCTACGACACTGATTTCGCCGAGCGAAGCAAATATCGCAGGCACGGTGACGGTTAATAATGCCGGCGTTACGTTCAGCAACGTCGTGATAACAGGACCGGAGTCGGGTTCCTTCGTAGGTTCTACGTCGGCGACCCTGAAGCCGCTCATCGGCCCGCCGACCACGGGAGCTGTCAACATTCCGCAGTTCGCCGTCTTCGCGAACCCGGCTGGCGATATCAGCTTCGACCTGCAAAACATCTTTGCCGGTATCGGAACCGCGGGCGCCTGCACCAGCAATAACGTTGGCAATGTGTGCACGCCTGCTGGCTCGCCGTTCACATTGGTCCAGAGCGCGCCTGGCCAGGTTACACTGTCCCTCGCTCTGTCGGGCATTGCCTACACGGGCTCTGCGGCGACCGGATTCTCTGAAGCACCTTTCTCCTTCACATCGCAGAACGTGATGCTGCCTGGAACCATTACCGGGATCATCGCCGAAGCCAGCACCGCAACTGGTTTCACGAACTCCTTCTCGGCCACCGTTTCTGCTTCCGCGGTTCCCGAGCCGGCCTCCTGCCTGCTGATGGGCGCGGGTCTCGTTGCTGCTGGTTTGACGGCTCGCCGCAAAGCCCGCAATCAGTAAGTCGTTCCTGTCTTAATTTTCTTCTCCCCTCCGAGAAACCGGGGCAGAAATGCTCCGGTTTTTTGCATTATTGCGGCACTTATTTCCTGATTTTCCAATTTGTAATGCTTCCAAACAATTTAGTTACTAATCTCGTCCTCGTTTGCTAACTTCCGCTGCGCCGCGCTGCCAGGCGAGTCCCTGCTTTTCCTAGCTTCCGTTGAGCGCCCTTCCCCCGGGCGTCGAACCGGCCGTCCGCCGTCGCCGTACAACTCTGTCCTCCGCGAAAATGCGAATTTTTCCGGCAGACTGCCGCAGACGGATACAATAAGGATTCAGTCAGCAGATCAGAGCAACCGAAGTAAATGGCACAACAGACCGCAAACGCCAAAGTGGCACAGGGCGACCCCACGGGCTCCGTCGCTCGCAAAGCATCGGCGCGTTCCGATACCCCGCGCAACGGCATCGCCGAATGGGCCGTGACAATTCTGCTGCTGCTCTTCGGCACAACAACCCTGGTGCAGGCATTCGTGATTCCGACAGGCTCCATGGAGGACACCCTGCTGATCGGTGATCACCTGCTGGTCGACAAGCTCGCCTACGCGCCCGCTGGCCCCGTTGGTAAGTACCTGCTCCCTTATGAGGCTCCCAAGCATGGCGATATTATTGTCTTTCGTTACCCGGTAGATATCTCTCAGACGTTTGTGAAGCGTGTCATCGGCGTTCCCGGAGACCACATCAAGGTGGTAAATGAAAAGGTGTATCGCAACGGTGTTCAGCTTAATGAGCCGTATGTGTACCACAAGCTCGCCTATCCGGACCCGTACGGTGTGAACTTTCCTGCAGAACCGCCGTCCTACTCAGACCCCGCACGCAACCCTTTCCTGCGCGACATGCTGGAGAACCATGTGGTCAATGGCGAGGTCGTGGTGCCGCCAAACACCTACTTCGCCATGGGCGACAACCGGGATAACTCGCTCGATAGCAGGTACTGGGGCTTTGTGCCTCGTGATTACATCATCGGGAAGCCGCTTCTGATCTACTGGTCGTACAACGCCTCGACCGAAGACCTGGCGGGCACCTCAGTCGGTTCTATCGTCAGTCATTTTGTCGATTTGGGAGAGCACTTCTTTACGCGCACGCGCTGGAACCGCACCTTGCGGATCGTCCGGGGATATCCGGATTCAAAGCTGCTGAAGCAGCAGCCTGCACCGGGCAATGGCTAGAGCCTCTGCCTAATCCGTTCTGTAATGCAGGAGCAAAAGAGTCTTCTTGAACAAGCTCCCAAAACGAGCGCCGCTCGTTTCTACCGGCCGGAGCTTGACGTTCTGCGGTTTTTTGCATTTTTTTCTGTCTTTGTTGCTCACCTGATTCGCATTCCTGTCGACCCCCATGCGCCGGGATGGAAGCTGAAATGTATCGCGCTCTACAATCTGGCGCGGGACTCCGGTGCGTTCGGCATGTGCATCTTCTTCCTGCTGAGCTCCTATCTCATCACGGAGTTGCTGCTCCGCGAACGAGCCTCCACCGGCAGTATTCACCTGAAGGCCTTTTATACCCGGCGAATACTTCGTATTTGGCCGCTGTATTTTGGGGTGGTTTTCGCTAGCTATTTCATTGGGCTTGTCTTGCCGCAGTACAGCCTGAGCATGGCCTGGGTTCTCGCGTTCGTGTTTCTCGCCGGCAATTGGTATACCGGGCGGATGGACTATGGACCGCCTACGATGGGGGTGCTGTGGAGCATTTCACTCGAGGAACAGTTTTATCTGCTCTGGCCGGGCATCGCCAAATTCTGGGGAAAGCGCGCACTCGCTCTCGTGGCGTGGGGTACGATCCCGCTTAGCTTAGGAGTTCTCTTCTATTACGCCGCGCGGGGCGAACCCATGCAGCCGTTTCTTTGGACGAACAGCTTCGTGCAGTTCGCGTTTTTTGGAATCGGAGCATTGCTGGTCCTTGCTCTTCCCGGGGAGCCGCCGTCCATTCCTCTGGCATTGCGCCCCGTGCTCCTCAGCGGAGGAGTCCTGCTTTGGCTGGTCGCCAATTATTGGGGGCACGTCAACGGACTGTACTATGAAAGGCACCCGTACTCGATGTGCGTTGGATTTGCCATGGTGATGATTGGGTGCACCGCTATTTTCCTGTCCCTTCTGGGTGCTCCTCAGCGGGTGCTGCCCTCATCGCTCATTTACCTGGGCAAGATTTCATACGGGCTGTACGTCTTCCATGTGCCGTGCCGCGAAATCGCGCTGGCGCTCATCGGACATGCCCGGCACGCCCCTATTCTCGTGCCCGTTCTGCAGATGGCGCTCACCATTGGAGTTGCCACGCTGTCCTATTACTATTTTGAAAAGCCTTTTCTGCGGTTGAAAGAGAAATTCGAGTTTGTGCCCTCCAGAAGGACGTGACCGCGTCAGGCCCTAACGCGGTCCGAAATCAGTACGGCACAGAAAATCCCTATTGCGCTGGCACAATACTATAGAAATTCATGGCAAATCACCGGTATGGGCTCATTATGGCCGGCGGACGCGGCACGCGTTTTTGGCCGAAAAGCCGCAAGAAAAACGCAAAGCAGGTCCTCCGTTTTTTTGGCGAACGCAGCTTGATTCAGCAGACGGTCGACCGTTTGGAGGGCGTAATCGAGCCCGCGAATATATGGATCATCACCAACGAGTACCTGCAGGCGGAGATCCGCAAGCAGTTGCCCGAAGTGCCGAAGCAGCAGATCATCGCGGAACCCGCGCAGCGCAACACGGCGCCTTGTATCGCGCTCGCTGCAAAGATCCTCGCCGAGATAGATCCGGAAGCCGTCATGGGCGTCTTTCCCGCCGACCACTTGATCCAAAAGGAAGCGAAGTTCCGGAGCTTCGTGAAAGCGGCGTTCAAAGCGACGGAAACGAACAGCGTGGTTGTGCTGGGAATCCAGCCGCGCTGGGCGGAAACAGGCTACGGCTACATTGAATTCCCGAAATCCGTGAAGCCGGGCCAACCTGCGCCCGTACCGGTCACCAGCTTCCGCGAAAAGCCGGACGAGAGAACCGCAAAGAAGTTCGTCGAGCGCGGCAATTTCTTCTGGAACGCTGGCATGTTCTTTTGGCGGGCGTCGGCGGTGTTGGATTTAATGCGCGAGCATCAGGCCCACACGGCCGAACTGCTCGCCGCGCTGCCCCCTTTCCGGAGCCGGCAGTTCAGCGCCAGGCTGGCCGAAACGTACGGACTTTGCGACAACATTTCTGTCGACTACGCCATTATCGAGAAGGCGAAACAAGTTTCAGGCATCGCGCTGGACGACGTGGGCTGGAACGATGTGGGCACTTGGGAGGCCGTCTACGATCTGGCGCGTAAAGACGGGAATCGCAACGCATCGCGGGGAGATCTGGTTTCGGTCGGCAGCACGGGGAATTACGTGGATTCCGCCAAAACTGTAGCGCTGGTGGGCGTGAGCGATCTGGTGATCGTGGACACGCCCGACGCGCTGCTGGTAGCAAGCCGGTCGAAGGCTCAGAACGTGAGCAAGCTGGTGAAGCAACTCGACGAGCAGGGCCGCGAAGAGCTGCTATAGCGCTTTGGTTCGCTATAGCTTCAGGCCTGTGGCGGTTTGACGTTCTTGAAGATCTTCGAGAGTGCCGAGATAGCGCGATCCACATCCGGCTCGCTCAAGATATACGGCGGCAGGAAGCGAAGGACGTTTTCATGGGTGCAGTTAAAAAGCACTCCTTCCTTCATTCCCGCGAGCACCAGATCCCGGCACGGAAACTTCAGTTCCACGCCGATCATCAGGCCCTGTCCGCGAACCTCCTTGATGAACGAGTACTTCTGCATCAGTTCGGTCAGCCGCATCCGGAAGTAACCGCCCACGCTATTGATCGAGGGAAGCAGTTCTTCCAGGATATCGAAGAACTCGAGCGCTACCCGGCAGGCCAGCGGCCCGCCTCCGTACGTCGATCCGTGCATACCGGGCTTGATCGCAGCCGCTGCCCGGTCGTTCGCGATGATCACGCCCAGCGGGATGCCGCACGCCATCGGTTTGGCCGCGACCAGAACATCGGGCTTCACGCTCGGCTCCAGTAGCTGATAAGCGAAGTACGTACCGGGCCGTCCCACGCCGCACTGAATTTCATCGAACACAAGAAGCGCATCGTATTTGTCGGCGAGCTCACGCGCTTTGCGGGCGAATTCTTCCGATAAGGGATAAATGCCGCCTTCGCCTTGGATAAACTCCAGCACAATACCCGCTGTAGTCTCATCGACCGCCGCCTCCAGCGCCTTCACGTCGTTCCGTTCCACAAAGCGCGCGCCCGGCAGCAATGGTTCGAAATCCTTGCGGTACTTCGGCTGGCCGGTAATGGACAGCGCGCCCAGGGTGCGGCCGTGAAACGAGTTTTCCAGGGCGACGATGGTCTGCTTCCCTGCCCCGGAAGCATTTCCGTGAGCCCGCACCATCTTCAAAGCCCCTTCCATCGATTCCGCGCCTGAGTTGCAGAAGAACGTGCGCTGCAGCCCGCTCACTTTTGCCAGCCGCTCCGCCAGGCGCCCTTGATACTCGTGATAGTACAGGTTGCTGGTATGCAGGAGCAGCCCCGCCTGCTGGCGAATCACCTTCGTGATCCGCGGGTGCGCGTAGCCCAGCGAATTAACCCCGATGCCGCTGATCAGGTCCAGATACCGGTTGCCCTCTAGATCGTAGACGTAGCAGCCTTTGCCGCGGTGAAGGGCTAATGGATAACGGGCGTAGGTCTGCAAGACATATTCCTGCTCCAGGCCCATAATTTCCTCGAGGGTAGTTTCGTGTTTGGGCGAGGCGGTCACCTCCGGCTCAGAAGGTACAGTGGTAGGCATACACTCATCATACGGAGTGATGGAATTGGTTAATTAGACCGTACGGTCCGCTTTCTACGAACCGTGTTCTAGATCTCGCGCGGCGGCAGGGTGACAGCCTCAGAGGGTCCTTCCACCATCAGCACGTTCCGGATCATCCGAAGGTCATTCAGAAGGCGGCGGCTCTTCTGTACCTGCGCCGAAAGCTGGTGCATTTTGTACAGCGCGAGGTTCAGTGCTTCTTCAAAACGTTCCCCGCCGTCCTCCTTTGTGAGCTCTCGAAGCTCACTGGATGCCTCGCTGAGTTCCCCCTCCAGAAGTGCCATGAACTCCAGCGCGCTTTCGATTGATTCAAAGGGACGGGAAATTGGGTCAGGCATGTACGTTCTCGGTGCGTCGTTCAGGTACTCATTTGATCTTACTTGCGCTTGTACTCAAACTTTACAAGGCCGTTCCGGTAATCGAGCGTAAGGCGAAACAGATCCAGCACGGAAAAGCCGAGGATTCCGTCGATTCGCACGTCGCGATGCCCCGTAAAGTTGTTCAGGTTAAAAGAAGTCAGTCCGATATTTTTCTGGCGGTATCCGGCAAAAGTAATCACGGCTTTGTCGGCCTGAAATACGTCTTTCACATCGCCCGAAAGTCCATGAATCTGCATAGCCGAGTTGGTATGAAGTTTCGTCGAGAGCCGGGCGAAGGTGGAATCCACGCTGGACATCACTGCTCCGCTGTCTATTAGAAACAGGCCCGAACCCTTGCCGTTCAGGTCTGTCGGCACGAAGAAAAGATGGCCGTAACGATAAACGCGCGTCCAGCCGTCTCCCGGTGGTTTCGCGTCGTAGCCCTCTGGGTTTGGGTCGCGCGGAGGCTGGGGGGTCAGGTGCAACTGGTGCTTTCGAAAGTCGATCTCGACCAGGTAATCAGAAAAAACATCGGTGCCGATCAGGCCGTCTTCCCCTTCCGTGAGGCGAAGATCCCCTTCCGCAACCCGAAGCAGGCAAGCTTTATATCCCAGCGCCCCTATGGCGCAGCTATCGGCTACCGCGGCAAAGCCGTTTTTCGCCTCGCCGTCGCCGATGCCGCCCGCCCTCAGCGAACCTAAGCGCCCTACCCCAGCTTTATCCGCTGTGGATTGGCTTATGAGAATCCCGCTCGCACCGGTGTCCAGAATCAGTGTCAGCACGTGCCCGTTGTTCAACCGGAAGGGTAGGCCCAGAGCTTCAACACCGCGGCGGGAGTTGTTATAGATGGGAATCAGCGGTAGGGTCACTTCCTTCGCGTCCCCCTCAAGTTCAAACGTCTTGCGCCGGTGGGGCTGCTTTGATGCTTCCGTCCGAGTCACGCGAGCGATATTGATATTCGGGAAGAACCAGGGGTGCGCTTCTGCAAAGGAGCGGAAGATCTCACGCTGCTTTTCAGCAGGAGCAAATGCCAGCCAGTGAAGAGTGATGACTGCATCGTCGGGATCGATGGCGTGGGCGCGCAGAATCAATAGCCGGGCTGTGCGCGACATCGAAGCCGCCTCGTACAGCCGAAACAGCCCCAGGTAGGCGCGCGGAGTCGGCTCTTTCAGCCTGATGGCTGCCCGAAAGAGCGCCTCCGCCTTCGCCATGTCGCCCATGTAATAGGCAAATTCGCCACGGGCAGCGACAACGATCGGAGAATTCGGGAACTTCTTTTCGTCGGAGACGGCCGCATCCGAGGCGGCGTCCACCTGGCCCTGATAAACCAGAGTTGATAGCAGAGCGGCGTTGGCGGCCTCGTCCTGCGGGGCATCCGCCACGGCCGCCTGCAACAGGGGAAGCGCGCGCGTGTAGTCGCCGGATTTATAAGCCGCCATCGCGTCCGACAGATCTGCTCCAAAGGCATTCGAAGCCAGGAAGAAGACCAGGAGCAAAGCGCTGGCGGCGAGGGCACGCATTTTTTATAGGGTATCGCTGAAAAGTGATTTAGCGTTTTGCATCGCCTCGATGCGGTTCTCCACCACTCGCTGCGTGTCGAAATCTCTCAATTTCAGAAAACCGGCTGCCGCCATCTCCAATGCCCGGCGAGGCATCAGTCCAATCAATTCGCTTTCTTCAATCTCCACGCCCTGCTCTGCTGCCAGCCGGCGCACTTCTTCATACACCACATGAACGGGCGTCTGCTCAAAGTCCGTCAGATTCATGGAGACCTGGACCAGGCGGCGGGACTCCAGCGGCAGTCCCAGCGCTTTCACAGCAGGTAGCCCGCCGCTGCTCGTCCGGACACGTTTGGCGATGGACTGCGCTACATGGAGGTCGGAACTTCGCAGGTTCACGTTGTACGCGATCAAGAACTTCCGCGCGCCCACAATCACGGCGCCCGCAGTGGGATGCAGCGCTGGACCGCCTAGATCCGGACGTTTGCTTTCATCCGTCAAGGCCGCTTCGCGCAGCCCCTCGAACTGACCACGGCGAACGTCTTCCAACTTCATGCGGCTGGGGCGCGTTGCCGCGGCTTCATAAAAATAAACCGGAATGCCCAGTTCGTTCCAGATGCGCTCTCCGGCTCTGCGCGCTATCAGGACGCACTCCGCAAGCGTGGCTTCTCCCAACGGGACAAAAGGTAAAACGTCCAGCGCTCCCACGCGCGGATGAACGCCCCGGTGGCGGGTCAGGTCGATTAACTCGGCTGCCTTGGCGGTCGCGCGAACTGCGGCCTCGATCACTTGTTCAGCCCCGGCCGCGAAAGTGAGGACGCTTCGATTATGGTCCTCATCGCTCGTCCGATGCAGGACCAGCGTGCCGGGCACCGAGTTTACGGCCTCCTCGATTGCGTCGATAACGGTTTTGTCGCGTCCTTCCGAAAAGTTCGGAACGCATTCGATCATCATTACGCTCCTACCTTCCACCGCGTTCTGTTGAAGACCACGTTGCCGTCCCGGATCGCCATGCCCACATGGTTGATGCCGTACTGGCGAGGGATTTCGCGATAGTCCGCGAGGGTAAGAATCAACAGATCTGCTCGTTTCCCCACCTCTATGCTTCCCGTTAAGTGACCGACGCCCACGGCATGAGCAGCGTTGATGGTTGCTGCCGTAATTGCTTGTTCGATCGTCAGCCGCAAATGGAGAACCGCAAAAGAAAGAGCCATCTGCATGCTGCAGCTGGGCGAGCGCCGAAAGTGAAATCCGGTCGACAGTGCGATGGGAGCGCCGGCGGTGGCGAGTTCGTAGGGCGCATTGCCGGCGGTAGCTCCTTCGGAAACCTCCTTGCACGGAGAAAAGACCGGGATGCCTGGCGCCGCGGCGAGAACCAAGCGTTCGGCAGGGCTGAGCTGAGAAGAGCTACAGACGGTCCTGGGATACAGGCGAGTGAGGAGATCCGAAAGCCGCTCCGGCGAACCGCCCCGCCACAAGAGCTTCATGCCGATGCCCGCAGCCTGCATGGAAGGGAGCAGGGCTCCCAGCGCGGAAGACTCTGCCAGGTGGGAGTCGATTTCCGTGTTCACGATCAGCTTCTTCTTGATCAGTGACGCGAGCATGCGCTGGAATTCCTCCAGAGCGTCGGCACGATCGGCTACCATGTCCGCGATGCGCCATGTCCGAACCAGTCCGATCGGATTGTTTCCGATCTTGAGCAGTTGCTTTATCACAGCGGCATCCGCCTGAATGTTCCCGGACCCGGCGCTGGCTTTCACCTCCGCAGTTAGCGTTCCGTGCTGCAGGCAGGCGCGGGTCAAGGCAAGGCTTTCTTCATAGAACTTCGTCAGGACCCTCCGTTTCGGGAGGCCCTCCGGCGCTTCAGCCGGATCGTGAACGTTCAGATCGAGATGGGCATCGACGAACGCAGGCATCACGACATGGCCGTTTGCCGCAATCTCCAAGGCGCCTCGCGCCTCCTTTAGATTTTCGATTCTTCGGCTAGTGCCAACTTGTGTGATGACCCCATCTTGGATGAGTATCGACCCATCTTCGATGATTCCCAAATCGTGGAGAGCCGCTCCCCGGCGCACGCCACTCGGGCCCCGCAACGTCAGCAGTTGCCGGGCCCCCCGAAGCAGAATGGTTTGCCCCAAAGTTATTGAGACTATTGTGCCTCATGTGACAGGGTGCCACTCAGTGCGTGGAAGTTTTGCCCATTGTTTCCGCCAGATCCTCATACTGATCGGAGGCGACCAGGTTCACTCCGGCCTTCATGGAAGCCCGCCATCTCAAGCGGGCCGCTTGCAGCGAACCGAAGTTGTATCCATTGGACCAGCCGTGGGCCGTGCCGTCGGAAAACCCGTCGAGTGTATAAAACCGAATCCAGTAACCCAGGTCGTGCGCGCGATCCACCAGGGCGCGAAGGCGAGCGGCATCCGTGGGCGTCCAGTCTCCCGCGTGAGGCTCGCCCCCTTCCTCCACCTCGTACCAGGAGTTGTTCCACCAGCGCCGGTAATCGGTGGGCGCTTCGGTCAGGAGCTGGTCGGCAGGCAACGTAGCCTGCAGGTGAACCAGCTCCTCTTTTGATTTCCCCTTCGGCAGGTTCGTGTGTGCGGAGCCGAACAGGCGAAGATTCGATCCTACCGGAACCTGATGAAAAAAGACCTCTTCCTGCGCATCGGAATCTTCTGTGAGCACCAGGAGAGGTTTGCGAGTCATGGGCGCCAGATCATGCGGATCGGATCTCTTCGGCGCCGTCACCATCCACGACTGGTAATCGGCGAGCAGGTCCCAGACGGCATGCAATAGGGCCGGTTGATTATCTTTGAAGTCGAAGTGGAGGACGATCAGCGGCCATTGGTCCTGGTGATTTTCCGAGAGCGCCTTTTCCATGATGGGACGCACACGGTCGAAGAAGTATGCGCGGAGAGTGGGCTCCGAGCCGTTTGTCTGAGCGGTATGCGACACGACCACGCGTCCCTTCCCGGTCGCCGGGTCCACATACCAGGCAAGGTCCTGTTCAATGCCGACAGGAAACCCGGTACGCAGCGCACGATCGATGCGATCGCGCCACTGGCCATCGGTGGGATAGCAATTGTGGGCGTCGAGAACGGGACGGTTATGGTTCAGAAACTGTAGCTGGGGCTGTTGGCCTCCCCACGAGAGGCAGGCCAACAGCAAGCCGAAGACAGCGGGACGGAATACTTTCAGGATTGACATATGTTCAGTGAGAGGAACGTATCTGCGTGGAAATCGGGTTCGACCCGGCCACCGTTTTCACTCTGCGTGATTGTATCTCCTATGCCAAACACCCTCGCTCAGCTCCCGCTATTACCGTCAGAATGAAAGACGCAAGGCAAACTGCATGACGCGCGGATCTCCGGCCAGCGAGTTAATGGTCGAGACGCTGCCAGAGCTCAGATTTGTACTGGGCTGCGAGAACAGCGGTGTATTGCTCAAGTTGAAGACTTCCCATCGGAATTGCAGACTGGCCGCCTCGCGGATGGCAAAGTCGCGCATCAGTGAAAAATCGAAGACGTTCGTATGAGGACCGCGAAGAACGTTGTGTCCCTCGTTGCCAAACTGTCCCAATTGCTGAAGCTGGAATGCATCCGCGTAACCTGGCGCCAAGGCAGGGCAGGATTTATTCGCCGACGTGTAGAACCAGCAATTGACGTTGCCCACGATATGAGGCGTGCCAATCACGTTAGGCACCGCATTCGCCGAGCCATAGGGATCGATGGCGTTGGTGTAGTTGCTGCCGGAGCTGACCGTGAATGGCAGTCCGGTCGAGAACGTATAGACACCTGCGGTGCGCCAGCCGCCGAGCAGTTTCGAAGGAATCCCGGTCGACAAGAACGGCTTGTTTTTCCCAAACGGTAGTTCGAAGACGTAGCTGGCGGCCACGCGATGCGGAACATCGAAGCTGCTTGGCCCCCGCACAAACCCCTGGTCGTACGCGGTCTGGATGCTCTTGGAGTAGGTATACGCAACGCTCAAGGAAAGGCCGTTCGTAAATCTGCGCTGCAGCGATGTTTCCAGGCCATGATACACGCCGCTTCCGACGGACTGCTGGTATTCCAGGTAGCCAAAGTTCGGATACGGGCTCGCTCCGTTTACGTACTGATTCAGGTCGTGAATGATATCGAGATGAGTCGATTTCGTTCCCACGTAATCGGTCGTGAAGACGATTTTAGCGGGCAACTCCTGCTGAAATCCCATGCTCCACTGCTGGACGTAGGGGGTGGGCGAGTTGGGGTCCACCGCTCGGATGTGCGTCAGCTGGTAGTTGATATTGGTCGGATCCAGGTAGTTGGCGGGAAATCCGTCTTTCAGCAGGAAAACCGGCTGGGTCGATTTGGACGCGGCCACTGTTTGATTTTGAATCAGAAATGGCGGATTCAGCGCGATCTGGTTTTCGCTGCCTGCGCGCTGAAACAGCAGATAGTAAATACCGTAGCCTCCACGGATCACGGTTTTGCTGAAAGGAGAGTAGGCAAATCCAAAGCGAGGCCCGAAGTTCTTTGTGTTCACGCTGACCAGAGTCCGGTTTTCGAGCGATCCGCTCTGAGCATACACGAGCGACCCGCTTCCGGAGGGATCAAAGTTGGCCTGGTGATTATTCCCTTCCATCACCGGAGGCGCGAAATCGTAGCGTAATCCGAGATTCAGCGTGAGTTTCGGCGTGACCTTCCAGTCATCCTGAACGAATCCCGAGAACATGCGGAGGCGCTGATCGACAAAATACACGTTCGTCAATGTCGCACTGCGAACCTGGCCAAGCAGGGCGTCGGCGTAAGACAAGCCGGTTTTAGGAAGACACTGGCCATTGGAGCCGCGCAGGCAGGTAAAGGTGCCGCTGAAATCGAGGGTTCCCCGGGTGGAGGCCTCGTCTTGATAGATATTTCTCATCGGGGTGCGAATATCGACGCCGAATTTGAGACTGTGGGCCCCTTTGGTAAGAGAGAGGGTATCCAGATACTGCCATTCTTGCGGAACCTGCTGTTTGGGGAGGTAGTCGGGCGATCCGATGAAGGTGTAGTTGTCGAATGTGGTCATGGGGATTCCACCGGCGACCGCTGGATTATAGGGAACCCCGGGCACAAACTCCGACGGAGGATTCTGGCCGAAAGGCTGCTGCTGATCGTATGCAAAGTTTCGGGCGAATCCCAATCGGAGATCGTTCACCACCGAAGGCCCGAAGATATGAGTCCAGCCGAGCACCGCACTGTAGGACTTCAGGCTCGCATTGCCCCAGGCCGACGTGCTGGTTCCATCAGCCACGCCGCCGTAATAACCAGGGATGTCGCGTGTACGCAGCGACGTCGTGTAGCGGCCGAACACCAGGTCTTTGTCGCTGGCGTTCCAGTCTACGCGGCCATCGTAGTTATCGGTGTCATCGACGATCGCGCCTGTCCGCGCATAGTTGTTAAATTCTCCCGGTTGATTCGGCAGAGGAAACTGGCTGAAGATTTTTGCCGCATACGGATCGATCAGGTTTTGCGGAATGATGTTGTTTGCATACGGTTGGCCGGTGGCCGTGTTGTAGATGGCGGGGTACTTGATTCCATTTGCCGCGCCCGCCGCAGCGCTGAAATCGCCGATGCGCTCGTTGGGCAGTGGCACGGTGGAGATGCGCGTCACTCCGCGCCGGATCCTTGTGCCTTCATAATCGAAGAACCCGAACAGCTTGTTTTTGATGATGGGCACACCCACGTTGCCGCCAAACTGATTCTGCACGTTTTCAGGCTTTGGGAGGCCGGAGCGGTTGGAGAAGAAGTCGTTCGCATCGAGAACGCGATTGCGCAGGTATTCGAACAGCAGGCCATGCACCTGATTCGTGCCGCCCTTGGTGGTGACGTCGACAACGGCGCCGGGGCTGCGGCCATACTCTGCCGAGTACGGATTGCTGATCAGTTTAAATTCCTGGATGACGTCGACGGAGGGATGGGCGGCTTCGGTGGAGAGTTCCTGGGTGTTTTCGGAAAACGTATTGTTGTCGATGCCATCCAGAATGAAGTCGTTCTGCTGGGAGTCGATGCCGTGAATGTTGAAACTCCCGGTACGACCCGAAGCGGTGCTGCCGCTTTGCTCGGTGTAGCGCTGCGCCTGGACGCCGGGAACAAGGCGGATGAGGTCATCCCAGTTACGCAGAAAAAGCGGCGTGGAGATGATGGTTTCGTTGCTGATGACGGTACCGATCGAGGCATCGTCGCGTGAAATTTCAGGCGCCGCCGCGGTGACGTTCACACTGGTGCTGGCCTGCCCGACTTGCAGTTGAAAGTCTTGCCTGGCCTTTTCGGATGGATCAAGAAAGACCTGGTGCGTGAGCCGGTCAAACCCGGATTCCCGGACAGCAATGGTGTATTTGCCGATGGGGAGCCCGGGGAAGCTGTAATAGCCGGAATCGTCGGTAACCGTGGAACGCGAAATGCCGGTGGCGTTGTTGGTCGCGGTGACGGTAGCGCCGTGAATGGCGGCGTTGGATGGATCGGTGACCAGGCCAGTGAGCCGGGCCACACCCGCCTGCGGATAAACTTGCAATGCGCCTAACAAAAGGCACACGATGGACACACAGATCCTCTGAAGAGAATTACTCATAAAATTTGAATCCCTGTAGCGTTGTTGAAAAAGATGCTTGTGCCGGAGCGCAAGCTGAAGCTACTTCAAGGTAGCGAAGTAGCTTTAACAAAGCATGAACGGTTCATGACGAAGCTGTAAATCCGATCAGAGGACAGTCCGCGACTAATCCCATGAGATTACATCTGCCGCAGCAATGCCCGATAGGAGATGTAGTCCTGGGCGAAGGCGTAGAGTGTGACCAGGATCGCGAACGCGGCCAGCACTTTCCAGATGGTTTCCCGCGGACTTCCGGGCACGCCCGGCAGACCACCGATCCAACCGACGAGGAAGCCGCCAATGAGTCCGCCGATGTGTGCCGCTATGTCCACACGAAAGAACGGAGCGAAGCTAAAGATCAGGCCATAGATGGCCCATCGCTGGTAGTAGACGCGGACGGCGCGCGCCAGAGGATCGTTGCGGCGGAGCCCCATCGCGAGCATGATTCCAATGAGCCCGAAGCAGGCGGCCGAAGCTCCCAGCGATAAGCTTTGGGGCGCCCACATGAGACTTAGCCAGAAGCCCGCGAACGTGGAGAATATGTAGGCGACGATCAGGCGGCTGGTGCCGTAGAATTGCTCGACTTCACCCACCAGGTCAAAGAGGGCCCAGGAGTTCATGGCGATGTGGAGGAACCCGGCATGGAGGAATCCGGCGGTAATCAAGCGCCACCATTGGCCGTGTTGAATCAGCGGCGCGTATTTGCCGCCGAGCAGAATGAGTACGGTGCCGTTGATGTTGCCCAGCTGCGCGCCTCGCGACAACTGGTAGTTCACGATCAGGGTGACGAGAAAAAAGGCGACATTGATGATGAGGATAACGACGCTCGTGATGTTGGCGCGCGGCATAAACGAGCTGAGAAACTGAGTGGCCCTGAGATCGATGGCGCGCGGCCCTAGTTGCACGCCGCAGTACGGGCATACACGATCACTGATAGTGATAAATGCCCGGCAGTTCGGGCACATTCGCCTTTTTTCCACGGTCTTCATTGTAGCGACAGGAGTACGGGAGCGCCGGTAAAACAGGTTCTTAGAAGGGGTGGTCATTGGTTTTCCGGTTGTGTTTGGCCGTCGTTGCCGCTGGGTTCGCGGCGGAGTTCGCGTTGGCGTTGTTCGAGTTGGAGGAGTTCGGGGAAGGAGAGGTCGCCTCCGCGTTCTTTGGGGGTGGGCAGATTGCCTACTCCGGTCGGTCCAGCGTGCCGGCCGGGGGTGTGCTGTTCGCGCTCGATCGCTTCGCGCCAGGTTTGGTAGGTCAAGCGCTGGATGCCGTGCCCGCCGCGTGCGGCGACCTGGCATAAGGGGCACCACTGGTTGGTTTGGGTCAGTTCGCAGTGCTCGGGCCGGTGCAGGTTCGTCCAGGCGTATTCGGGCGGGACGCCGTCGGGAAAGTTCATTCTCCGATACACCATCTGCGGCTCGGCTTCGCCGTCTTCCACGGCGGATTCGATCTCTTCGACCAGTTCTTCGTTGGTCGGGATGTAGGTGGTGGTCGTGATTCCGTCCGTAATGGTGACCTCGAGCCACTGCTCGGCGGTGCCGAAGGGCTCTTTCTTTGGTTTCTTGCTGCTGCTGGTGGTTGCGGATTTGGGCATGGGGGTGGGTGTTGCGGCCAGTTGCTGGGCTTTCCATTCGCGGTCGAGGTCCTTGTTGCGTTGCGAGTCGGCGTGCTTTTGGGCGGCGAGCTGG
>DATIMM010000204.1:0-5956 GCA_035475295.1 Bryobacteraceae bacterium | reverse complement strand
GCAGAATCAACATGTCGAGTGAACCGGGCAACGAATCGTTCTTTTGCGCCTTGCGCCCCATGCCAAGAATTCTTAGCTTACGCCGACGAGATTACGCGAGTCAAGTTCAGGTTGGCGAGCCCTCGCGCCGCAAGGTGGTTCAGGGTGCTCACGCGCGCCGGATGCGAATGGCGCGTGTTGCCGCTGTCGACCAACAGGCTACGTCCGATCTCAACTGGCGTAAAGGGTCACAGCGCTCGTGCGAGTGGCCGGTAATCCGGAGGTGATCCAGTTGGACCAGGAGCCGACTACGCGGCCAAGTGCTTCCAAGGCTGCCCTGCTTGTACTCCAGGCCGACTCGCTCCCTCAAGGATGTCTGCCGTCCCCATCCAAAGCCGGACTCAAACGCTCTTTTATGCACCCGGCACAATCAACGTGCAAGGAAGTGCGACATAATTACGCGCATAGAGCGGAAGTCCATTCTCGGACTTAGTGTTCTGCCGATGTGTTTCGGCCCTCACTCCAACTTACGAATTCAATCGAAAGGAGACTGGAAATGACACCAGCAGTTGCACAACAGGCGGGCACCGATAAGGCCGCTATTCGTCCCTTTAATGTGAACGTTCCGCAAGCGGAACTGACCGAATTGCGCAGGCGCATCAACGCGACAAAGTGGCCTGAACGAGAAACGGTTACAGATGCACCCCAAGGAGTACAGCTCGCGACGATTCAGGCGCTGGCGCGTTATTGGGCGACAGACTACGACTGGCACACGGTCGACGTGAAACTGAAAGCCCTGCCGCAGTTCATGACCGAGATCGACGGGTTGGACATTCATTTCATTCACGTTCATTCGGAACATAACGATGCGCCGCCGCTGATCGTCACGCACCGGATGGCCCGGCTCGATCATCGAGCAGATGAAGATTATCGACCCACTGACCAATCCCACGGCACATGGCGGGACCGCATCGGACGCTCCGCCGATTGCGGTCGATGCGATAGGCGGGCTACGGCCTACTCGGAAGCGCGACTCTCCTGTTGCGGCAGCATCCGAATGTCCATTGCCATGGTCATTCGTAAGTTACTGATGGGCAAGCGGCTGATAGAGAACTTGGGGCTTCATCATCATCAGCAAAAATGACGAACCCTCGGCAGACACAACTGCCGATGGGACGACTTCCAATCTTCAAACGCCTTTGTTTTCAATCCGGCTTTAAGTGGCCGATCGGATGCGCTGTTCGTGAGACTGGCGACGCTTGAATCCCTGGTGCTGAGTACCGCCGATGCGGTATTGGCAGGTGCCACGGAAAGTTATCTGGAAGATACAGCATTTCGTGTTGTATGCGAGTTCGTAAAGGCGCACAACGTTAAGTTGGGTGGTTAGTAAGATCGCTGAGGCTAAGAAAGGAACCTACTATGACCCAAATGAAAGGGCAAGTAATCAGCGACTCGCAAGTCGCGTAATTTTGAATCCGGGCGGTGATGCGGACGAAAACAGCTTGGAGGTGTAATTGATGATTGAACCTTCTGATCTGCGGATGACGAGAATTCCACTCAACCACGGAGCCGGCCATATGCCCGCCCTCGGCTTTGGCACGTTAATTCCCGACGCAGCCGTGACGATAACTGCGACCAGAGACGCACTGGAAGCCGGATTTCGACACTTCGATTGCGCGGAACGATACCGGAACGAGCGTGAGGTGGGCGAGGCGTTGCGGGCAGGACTTGCCGCTGGAGGGATTGCGCGTGAAGACATCTTTGTTACCACAAAGTTGTGGAACACGAATCATCGGCCCGAGCGCGTCGAACCGGCTTTTGAGGCGAGTCTGGACCGACTCGGGCTCAACTATCTGGATCTCTATCTCATTCACACTCCATTTGCGTTTCAACCAGGGGACGAGCAGGATCCGCGGGATCAAACCGGCAATGTCCTTTACGACCGCGGCGTGACTTTGCTCGATACCTGGGAGGCGATGGAGAGTCTCGTCGACCGTGGCAGATGCCGGGCCATCGGACTGTCTGACATCGGCTTGAATGAACTATTGTCCATCTACGAATCTGCGAGAATCAAGCCAGCCGTGATCCAAGTCGAAGCACATCCGTATCTGCCGGAAACGGAGCCTCTGGAATTCTGCAAGGAGAACGGCGTTGTGTTTTTGGCGTTTGCGCCATTGGGTCACGGAATAAGGCCGGGGCCGCTCGAAGATCCAGTCATTTCGGCAATCGCCGCACGAGTTGGAAAAACGTCAGCACAGGTGCTGTTGGCTTGGGCGGTGCAGCGTGGCACGGCTTTGCTTACCACGCCCAGGACTGAGGCCCGCGCGCGGGAGAATCTGAACATCTCCGCCCTTCCGGAAGACGCACTTGAGGAAATCAATCGAATTCAGACTAGACAGAGGTTCAATGAAGTGGTGAAGACCGGCAGCCCGGGTTTCATTCCACGAGGTCGATGATCATGACACCCCAACCGCACCTGGAGCAGTTCATGCAAGAGGAACAAATACGTGAAGCTCTGAATAGGCATTGGCACGGGTCGGCAGCCGGCGATGCAAACGCGGAACACGATATTTACGATGACGATGCCATTTGTGATTATCCTCAGTCAGGTGAACGAATCCTCGGGCGAAGCAATTTGCAGGCCTTACGGAGTCATCATCCAGGCAAGCCGTCGGGTTTCAACGTCAAGCGAATTCTCGGAAAAGGGGATCTCTGGATCACGGAATACACAATCACCTACCAGGGGCGACCAGCATACACAGTGAGCATCATGGAGTTCCGCAACGGTAAGGTCGTGCACGAGACACAGTACTTCGCGGATCCCTTCGAGGCCCCGGCTTGGCGGAGCCAATGGGTTCAGCGGATCGCGTGACGCGCATTGAGGCGAGATTAAACCTTTTGTCGGCGGCTGAACTTTTCCTACTTTGATGAAAGCCCGTCGGAAATTATGGCGGCGACGCGCGAGATCCATCCCGCCTGGGACTATTCAAACGCCCGCAGAAAGGTAAAAGCTCTCTCTTTCTGCCATCTCGGCGATTGTTGAGGAGTGACCGACAACTCCGAACGAATGCACTTGGGCGAAAAACGCGCTAATTGGATATACGGCCTTTCGCGTCTAGTCGGCTTCGGGTACATTGATGTCGGGCATGCACGGCCCACTGGAGGCATCGATAAACGAATCCGCAATGCTTGGTATCCGGCATGTCGGCCGTTGGACGGGATGAGTGCCGGCAACTCTTTGGGTTCAAGTTGGCGTGATAGGTTATCAGATCAGCCGATGGACGACAGCAAACACACACTTAGCGCACCCCGAATCGTCGATTGAGACGCGTGTGTTAATTTGTCAGCTGAAATGCAAAGTCTTTTCGGACGGCTTGCTGTTTCCTTGGCTGTCGTCTGCTCCTTACATGCTCAAAACCCGCCGCAGCAGAAGCCGCATCCGGTCGAAATTACCGGAATGCCGCCGAGGTCTGCCGCGACCGATTACGCGGCACACGTTCCAGTGGGTGATTTCACTCTGGCAGCCGAATTTGCGGGTCATAACGTGCCGCGTCCCGAAGACCCATTGACGACGGACGATTACGTCGTGGTAGAAACGGCGGTTTACGGGCCGAATGGCACAAAGCTGAACTTATCCCCCGACCAGTTCTCGCTGCGAATCAACGACAGGAGGCCGTCTCCCGCCGTAACGTTTGTCGTGGTGGCGAGTTCGCTCAAAGATCCTGAGTGGGTGCCACCGGATCAGCCCAAAGCCAAATCGAAAACGAGCTTCGGAGGGGGAGGAGAAGAAGACGCAGCAAAATTGCCTCCCAAGGTGCCCGTTGAATTGCGGCGCAAGATGGCGCAATACATTGAGGTGAATTCGCTACCCGAAGGCGAACATGCCTTGCCGCAGGCTGGCCTGCTGTTCTTTCCTTGTCGCAGTAAGACACAGAATATTCATTCCATGGAACTGATCTACAAGGGTCCGGCTGGCAAGGCCTCGGTCGCGCTGCAACCGTAGCCACAGTAGAAAGTGTGCATGTTCCATATAACTCGCGCATGCACTTCTTTGGGAACCGCATCGGGAGCAGATGAGGGCCATCTGCCAAAGTGGATCGGAGCAAACTTTCCGGTCCCCATCCGCTCAATCTGGTTTCTTCCGATCGTGTCTCAGTCACGTTCCCAAAAGGGAGGCGGTTCTATTCCGAGTACTCGCAGGTAGACATACGCTTGCCCTCGATGATGAACTTCGTTGTCAATGGCATACTGAATGGCTGCGATGCCAGGAGTTTCCCAATTCCCGAATGCCTTGTCGACCTCACGGAATCGATGCGGAGGAATCTGGCCGAACTTGTCGTTGAGTTCCATGGTCTGCTCATCCCAGGCCCGTAAGAGCTCATCCTTGGTAGTTGGCTGCGGACCCTTGTACTCCTCCCACTTTCCAGTGGCTACACCTTCCGTAATGGGCACCGCCATCCGAATCAACTCCCACGCCATCTCCGCAAAGGGCCGCATGCCGCCCACTGAAAACTGAAACAGCTTGTCTTCCGGGAAGGCTGCAATGGTCCTTCTCGTCAGCTTTCGATGTCCCTGCCAGTGTTTCAAAAGATCATCCGCCGTGAGTACATTCGCTTGTATCGTTTCTGTTGCCACTTCCGTTCTCCTTGTCTGCCCAGCCGGGCTCAAATCAAGAGTAAGGGCAATTCCCGACAGGATCTGTCGTAATTTGATGAAAAAATCAAATTTCTATGTATGATCCCATCATGCGAGTCCTCACGGTGCTCGAGATCCTTCAGGCGCGAGAGCATGTCAGCGGAGCCGAATTGGCGGAACGTCTCGAAGTGGATATTCGCACGGTCCAGCGGTACGTGGCCCGTTTGCAGGACCTGAGCATTCCTGTGGAATCCGTTCGGGGTGTAGGCGGATGCTATCGGTTGCGGCCTGGCTTTCGTCTTCCTCCGCTTATGTTCACGGATGAGGAGGCATTTGCGCTGTCTTTGGGATTGCGGGCTTTGCGCCAACTGGGGCTATCCACTTTTGTGCCCGCCTCCGAAGGGGCATCAGCCAAATTGGTCGCGTCTTGCCTGATGCACTTCGCGAAAGCATACAAACAGTAGAGGACGTGGTCACCGTTGAACCTGGCCCGTGGATCACTTCGATATCGGCTGATTGCCTCATTCGGGCTGCCATGGCAATACGCCTGTGCCGTTATCTGCGCTTTGCCTACCGGTCGCACGCCGGACACGATTCACATCGGGAAATCGAACCGTATGCCATCATTCACACCGATGGACGATGGTACTTGATTAGTCACTGCCTGTTACGGAATGCGCTTCGCACTTTTCGCCTAGACCGTATCAACGATCTCGAAACCTGTGCTGAAAGTTTTGATCGTCCAGCTCATTTTGACGCTCGTCTCTACCTGCGAGAGAAAATGCCTTTCGTTCAATCGGACTATCAGATTGATGTCTGGATTGATATGCCGATCGAGGAAGCGCAACGTACTTTTACGCCGTGGAGAGTTGTGGCGGAGGCAGCCCAAGGTGGAACCAGACTTCGCTGTGGCCGCGATCACCTGCAGACTTTTGCCGCGATGGTGCTCAGCATGGAGCGTCGCATTATCGTCCATGAACCTGTCGAATTAAGAGAAGTATTCAGGCAACTTGCCCGGCAAGCTCTCCAGGCGGCGCAGCAGCCGGACTGAATTCCAGACGATCGGGACTTAATGTCCAAATCGCCGACGATCTGCTCGCAATGCCTTATACCAAGTTGCAATCAAAGGGCGAAGAATCAAAAGCTCGGGCGGAGAGGTCTGCGATGCGCACTCGACTTGCCCCCCAATTTTGAGACAAACGGTTAAGACTCAAGATTCAGCGAATGGAGAATTGAGTCCATGGGATTGTCTCGCAGGCAGTTCACGAAAGAGTTCAAGTTAGCCGCCGTGCGGCGGTGGGAGCAGGGTGTCTCGATTGCGGAGGTAGCACGCGGCGTTGAG